>NZ_CAMLOV010000009.1 GCF_946481715.1 uncultured Mucilaginibacter sp.
TAATTATCTTTTCCATTGTGTTTACTTTTATGTAAACTCATTTTAGGACAAGACAAATTTATTAGCCGTTTCACGTTCCATCGGAACGTTTGGTGCGAACTGTCTAAAGATGGGTTATGACTCTTTAAAGGGTATTGATGGCTTCTTTAACAATCGCCATCAGGACCGCAAACCGGACCATCAGCCACGTTAACTACAGGTTTTGTTTGTTCTTCGCCCCACTCCTGAAATGCTTTTTCTAAAGTCTGCGTAAATACCGGCGCAGCCTGCGCACCAGATACTGCATATTTACCATTCATTACAAAAAAGGGAACACCACGGATACCTAAATATTCGGCTTCGGCAATATCATGTTTTACATCATCAGCATAGGCTTCGCTGTTGAGTACCGCAATTACCTCATCTTTATTAAGCCCTATCTCCACGCCAAGTTCTGCAAGGGTATCAACATCGTCGGTATTTTGGCCGAGGGTGAAGTATGCCTTAAAGAGTGCTTCTTCTGCTGCATCGCCAAGCCCTTTGCTTTTGGCAAAATGGCTAAAACGATGGGCTTTAAGGCTATTGGCAACAACCGCTCTGTCAAAATCGTATGTAAGCCCCACTTCGGCAGCCATTTGCGTAACGTGGGCGTTCATTTGCTGCGCGTATTCCAGGGTCCAGCCTTTTATATCAGCCAGGTATTGGCTGATGTTTACCGATGGGTCGGTTTTCATCTGCGGATTAAGCTGGAAACTTTTCCATTCAATTTCCACTTTCTCCTTACCTTCAAATTGCTGCAAGGCATCCTCAAACCGGCGTTTGCCTATGTAGCAGAACGGGCACATCACATCGCTCCAGATCTCAACTTTCATAACCTACTATTTTAAGTAAAGGTAAGCCGCGGCTGTTTATGCAGCGTAAACTGAAAGTCAATTTACTTCTTTGTTGTATCCCGCGCTACCAGGTCCATACCGCATTTGCTGCAGGTACCGGGTTTGTCCGAGGTGATATCCGGGTGCATAGTGCAGTAATATTTGCCCTTTGGTTTTTCGGCTTCGGTTGCTTTAGCATCCTTTTTTGATGAGGTGTTACAGGCGGACATAGCCAGCAGGCCGGTTAATGCGTATAGTATGAAACGTATCTTCATGATATTGTTATTTGTTTTTGATAAAAGCGGCAAAGCCGAATAAGGACACTACCAGCACACCCAGCGCGGCCAGCATACTGACGATATCGCGGATGTTTTTTCCGGCCCATGTCATGCCGAAATACTTGTGTAAAAATATAAAGGAAAATCCTTCTGTGCGGTCTATCCCGGCAACTTTTTCTGCCAGTTGCGATGTGGTGGTTTCCACGTACCAGTTTTCGCCATCGGGGTATTCTATTTTCTGTACGGGCAGGCGTTTATTAATGAAACCATATTCGTTATCAAACTGGCGGATCTGCGTAACTTTTAAGCCGGGTTTAGCGGCTGTTTCGCCCCGGTAAAAACCGCCAAGGTAGGTGGCATACAATTTATCGCCGTCGGCTAACTCCTGTCCGCTTGCTGCATCAATATAAAGCACATCTTTTTTGATAGTGCTTACCTGGTAAAATGCCTTGCCGTTTAGTTTTACAAGCCCTGTTTTAATGATGATGGTATCTGCAATAGGCAAATTCAAATTGGAAACGGCTAAATCTGCAGTGTTTATCAGTTGACTATAAGCTTTTTCCTTAAGGCTAATGTTATGCAGTTTTACAATGATATGGAATGCCCCGCTGATGATGAAGGTGAGCATTACAAAGGAAACGATAAGCCCAATTTGCCGGTGGAAACGGTGCACAAAACGGGTATCGTTTCTTCCCGCTTGCTTACGGGTTTCAGTCGCCGCCTTAAACTTCTTCCAAAACAAACCGTAAACGGTAAGCCCGCTCAGTAGCGATAGAAACATAATACTAACGATAACCAGCAGCACGATAAGCCTGAACTGGTCGCCGCCAATGGCCGCCAAAAATTCCCAGGTGTGCAGTTGCTCAAAAAATACCAGCATGGCCTTGCGGGTATTGTTATTGAAAGTACCCATGCGGCTTTGCATGGTTTCAATGTAAACATCCATACCGCCGGGCCTGTCGAAGCTTACTTTCCAAACCGGCAGCAGGTGGTTAATGGGCTGGTAATGCCCGTCGAATTTTTTTTGCAGGGTAACACTCGCGATGTTCGATACCGTATCCTGCGTAAAATACCGGGCCAGGTATTTGGCATAAGTTTGGTCACCATCTTTCAGCAGTTCCCCGTTATTGGCCGAATAGTAGCCGACGCTGCTATCCTTATCCATTACCTGGTAAAAGCTTTGCCCCTCCAAACCAATGAGCCCAAAATTGCGGAATTGGCTTATCCCATTTTTCATCAGTACATCTTTTAAAGAAATGCCCGGCTTGAGTTGGCTTTGCGGCAAAGGCGTAAATACTTCCTGTGCAATGGTTGGCCTAAACCAGTTGGACATGAAGGGATGGGATAATCCGCTCAGCGTCCAGCATATTACCGGCACCAGGGCGGTTAAACCGAGGATGCGGTGCCATTTATAAAAATTTTGTTTTGCGGTTGCCATGTTAATGTTTTGTTATAGCGTAACTAATACCCAGGGTAAAAATGCGGGGCGGGGCGGCGTTATAGGTATCGCCATACTGGTTGCTGGTTACCGTGGTGGCGTAAAGTTTATTGGTAATGTTGAGCGCATTTAGCCAGATGCCTGCACCTTTTAACGCGCCTGCTTTCATATCGTAGCCCAGCCTCACATTAAAAATATTATAACCCGAATAGGTTTTAGTATTGGCCGGGTTGGTAAAGTATTGGTTGATGTGCTGCCACTCGACAGAGAGTCGCAAGCCATCGGCATAAGCGGGTTTGTAAGTTATTTCGGAATTGGCAATCCATGCGGGGGCATTGTTCATGCGTTTGCCATTGTAGCTGGTAACGGTGTTTGTACCCGTAACGTAGTTGGTGGTAACCTCGCTGTAGTCTACATAGGTGTGCCTGGCATTGGTGCCGCTAAACCGAAAACTTACCGCTTTGGCGGGGGCGTAAGCTACCGAATACTCGATACCCCTATGGCGTGTAGCACCGGCATTTTGGTTTTGCGTGGTATTATCAGGCAGTAGCTGGTTAATGATCTCGTTGCGGCCTTCCAGGTCGTAAAGCGTTACTTCCAAATACATCTTCTTATCCAATAGGGCAAGCCAGCCGCCAGCTTCGTAATTATTAAAAGTAGCTTGCTTTAGCTGCACTTGCTGGCGCGAACTGTACAGGTCGCCTGTCTCGGGCGGCTGGAAACCTACGCTGTAGTTGGCATAAAAACCTTTGTTGTTGCCGAAGTTATAAGTAAGCCCCAATTTGGGCGCTACAATATTAAAATCGTTTGTTTCCTGCTGTTTGTATTTGGTATTGCCTGCCGGGATGTTATTGCTGAAATTGTAGTGGATCCGGTCGTACCGCAGCCCCATCACGATGCGCAGGGCATCAACAGGTTTAATTTCGTACTGTGTATAGACCGCAGTGTTGAAGAGTTTGATGCGGTAATCATCAATAAACCTGCCCGTGTTGGTGTAGCCGGTGTAATAGTTGTTAACCACATCCTTTTGTATCTCCAAATATTTGGCGTAATAGCTGCTTGGGCTGTTATCCAGGTAAACGCCTGCTATCAATCGCGAATGCAGGAAATTGAAATCGGTACGGTGCTGCGCCAGCAGGCCAAAACTATGAAAGCTTTGGTCGTTTTGCTGTCCGTTAGAACTTAAGTAAGTGCCTGCATTATCCCTTACATCTGATATAAAATAGCTCGGCAATTGCGCGGTGGAGTTATTGCGGTAGAACAGGGTGAGGAAGGTATTACTCTTTTCGCTCCAGGAATGCTCCAGCCGGACGTTCGCCCTAAATGCCTCTACTTTGCGGTAGGTAAAGCGCTGGTTGGCGCCGTAGCTGCGGCTGTAAAAATGTGCGCTATCCAGGCTGCCGGGTGTTTGTGTATCGAGGTTGTTGTAAGTGGCAGCGGCCGTTAAGCGGGTTGCATTATCAAAATCATAAGTGGTTTTGATGTTGGCGGAATACTTGTCGAAATCAGAATAATCCTGCCAGCTGTTTTTTTGATGAGCGATATAGCCGCCTGCGTATAGGCCAAACTTGCCCGCGCTGAAACCACCATCGGCATCAACCCGGCGGTAATGGTAGTTATCGCCCTGCAACGATATGTTCCCTGCATAACCCGCAGGCGCGCCCTGCGTAATAAAGTTTACCGCCCCGCCAATGGCATTACTGCCATAAAGTGAGGATGCCGGGCCTTTTATTACTTCGATATCGCGTACGCCGCTCATATTGATCTCGTAAAGCGAGTTATGGTTGAATATGCCTGTAGGGCGGATGGGCAGCCCGTCTTCCATATATAAATACAAGGCGTTATAAGTAATAGGCTGGCGGATGGCCATGGTGTGCTGTTCGTTACCCAAATCAACCATGTAAACGCCGGGGGCTTTGTTCAGTAACTGGTAAAGGGCGGTAGCTTTGGTATCGTGTATTTGGGTACTGTTGATTTTGCTGATGGCGGTTGGCGCATTTTGCCTGGCTTGCCGCTCGCGGCTGGCAGATACCACTACCTGTTGCAGATCGATAGTGGATGGCTCCAGCACTATTGCAATTGAAGTGGCATTGTTATTTACTGTATACAATTGCGCGTTATAACCCACAATGCTGAAACGCAAGGTTTTGATACCATCGGCGTTGATGGTGAACCTGCCTTTGGCATCGGTATGGACCAGGCCTTTAAGTTGGTTAAGGTCATCAGCATTGCATACGGCTACACCAGCAAGCGGCTCATGCGTGCGTGCATCGGTAACGGTACCGCTAAATTTAGTTTGGCCAAGGGCTATTGCCGAAAGAAATGAAAATAGAAAGTATAATAGGGAAAATGGTTTCATAAATACATATCAGGTTCGCCCCCTGGCAATAGCCAGCGGCGTTGAAAAATATACAGGCGCATGCAAAAATTAAAATGCACGAGAACTTAACCACGGCAGATGCCATCGTTAAAACTGTATCGAAAAATTAAACAGGATCTATGAAAGCCGCGGAGGCTGAAAGATGGAGCGGGTTTGGGTTGGCAGGTTAACAGGAGGCTCGGGGCTTGCTATTACCGCCAACAAAACGGAGTGGAATTTAATTTGCTCAGGCTCGTTAAATCCCGCTTCCTGGAAAAGGTTTTTTTGCGCGTTGCGTTCGCCGGCCGCTTTATTGTCTTCGGCTTGCTTTATCTTTTTCATAAAGTAGCACTTGCCGTTACAATGCATCCAGGGCTTATTGCGGTTTTCGCAAAGCTTGGTGGCAATGTAATTGCGGTTAAGCTCAAATCCGGCATAAACAAACACCCGCGCAAAATTCACCGTTACCAGCGAAACAATTAGCAAATATGCGGTTATACGTTGCAGCATTGCTGCAAAGGTAGGGATTGGGCGCTGGAAGTGGAAATGGCGGATCAAAAAATCGCTTTAAGCCGTGCAAACGATTGCCGTTATAGCGATGGGTTTGAATACCTTGAGCGTTCGAAACCTTTCAAATCGTTTCTTGTCGCCCGCATATTGACTCACCCCGACATCGCTATCGCTTGTCGACCCTCTCTTTCTGCGAAAAAGAGGGTTAAGAAAAAATAAATAACCCCAATGTCTCCCCTTCCTTGCGCAGCAGAGAGGGGGGGGTGAGTTAACTCGCGATGCGGACATGACCGCATGTTTCGAACACTCTTAGTTTGAAACCCATCGCTATGGAAGAAATTATAATTAAACAAAAACCCCGCCGTTGCGGGCAGGGTTCTATCGGTTTCAGGTTTATAATTACTTTGCGTGTTTTAAAACGAAATGCGCATTGTTGCCGCCAAAATCAATGTTCATAGCAACAGAATCGGCATATACTTTGCCGCTGTGCGGATAATCGGTACCATTTACATTCACTTTGAAGGTGAAATCGTCGCCTTTTATTTTGCCATCGTCAACAGTAACGTCGCCGGCTGGCGATGTTGCTGTGCCGGTTAGTTTTTCGCCGTCTACTTTAAAAGTGTAGGTAATATCCAGCGCCTGGCCATCGGGTGTGTTGAGGGTACCAACCCATTTACCACTCAAGTCGGCAAATGCTGCCATAGCTATCATAAAGCAGCAGGATAATAAGGCCGTGATCGTAATCTTTCTTTTCATAATCAGTTTTGTTTTGAATAAATAAATGTAGGGCTTTTCTCAAAAAAACAATAGCGGAATAAAAAATTTAATCTGTTGTTAATAGATACTGGTATTCCATGTTATCATTTACCTACGCAAAATCTAAAAGGATGCAATCAATGTCAGAAATATCAGCGAAATCTTTGTCTACTGTAATCAAGGGTATTTGAAGTAGTTTAGCCGAAGCGGCTATAATGGCATCAGGAAGTTTAATTTTGTACTTCCTTTTCAAGTCGATAACAATGTCCGTCAAAATTTGAGAATGGCTTATTTTTAAACATGAAGCCAACATTTCTCTTATAACATGGTCTTCATGATTGCTCATTCCCTTTTTACTCAATAGTTCTATTTCGGTAATGTAAGAAAATGCCCAGCCATCATTCAGAAAAGGTAAAATTATTGGGTTTTCATCAAGCAAGTAAATAAAGCAGTTAGTATCAACGAGGTAGTTAATCCCATTCATCTCTTAGCTTTTTTTGATATGCTATCCCATCACCGAAAGCACCCTTTAGCTTTCCATAAAAACTACTCAGGCTTTTCTTTTTAGATTTCTGCAACTTTTTAAGTTGTTTATCTATATCCTCTGCTTTTGAATTTTTATTAATTGTAATCACCATCTTGATTTGTGCTTATAGCAAATATAAATAAAAGCAGCGACAACTAAAAAGTTTGCCGCCGCCATTTATCTATCATTCAAACCTGTCCGCCACCACCTGTATCTTCATGTCGGGCATTTCTAATGCTTCCATTGTTACGGTAACTTTTCCCGCCTTCCCCTCAATGGTTATGGTGGCATTCAGGCTTTTGCCACCATCGGTAAATACTGTTGTAACAACCGTTTTCCCTTCTTTATATGGTGTTGCCCAGTTGCACGCGTAGGTTTTTATCGTGCCGGTCATTTTGTGTTCTTCGTTGCCCGGCGCAATAATTATTTCGGTTTTGGTTAGGGTAATGATGCTTTCCTCATCCTTAGTGCGCTGCAATTCGCCTTTGGCATTATAATAGTTTGTTGCCGATGATACCAGCATTATCGGTTTATCGCATTGTGCAAAGCTGATGCTGCTACCGGCCAGTACTAAAACAAAAGCTAATCCGATCTTTTTTAAATAGTTCATTTTTTTAATTGATTAAAGGGTTATTCAAACTTATCTGCAACTACCTGTATTTTTTTATCGGGCATTTCTTCGGCAGTAAAGGTTAGTGTAATTTTCCTACCCTTGCCTTCAATATTGATGGTTACATGCAAGTCGTTATTGCCATCGGTAAGCAATGCTTTAACGGTTGTTTTACCCTCTTTAAAAGGCGTAGCCCAGTTACAGGTATACTCGGTAACGTTACCATTCATCATATGGTCGCCTGGCGTAATGGTTAACTCGGTTTTTGATAAGGTGATAACCGTTTGCTCATCCTTTGTTCGTTCTACTTCGCCTTTTTCATTTAAGTAAGTAGTTATAGATGATATAAGCTTTACCGGTTTCTCGCACTGCGCAAAGCTTACCGCACTGCCTGCGAGTATTAAAGCAAAGGCTAAAGCCGCCTTCCGTGGTGTGTTTTTTGTTGTCTTCATTTTGCGATTGATTTTTTGTTTCTACAAAGATATATGTTTAATATAGTATTATGCAATACAAAGTACTATATTAATTCAATAAATTAATTTCAGTTGTATTTTATCGCAAATTGACAGTGATTTATTTTAATCAAGGTAATATTTTGCCATAATTAGGTAGAAATCAATAAAATTAAAATCAATTTTCATTTACTTTTGAATAGCTTTACATTTAGCTAATCAATAAATCCTTCGCCCATGAAAAAGCTTTGCCTTTTGCTGCTGGTTTGCAGCAGTATTTCTGCCTACGCACAAAAACAGGATTATCCTATACAGCCCGTAGCTTTTACCCAGGTAAAACTGGCAGACAAGTTTTGGGCTTCGCGGATAGAAACTAACCGTACGGTAACTATCCCGGCATCGTTCGACCGTTGCAAAAGCACGGGTAGAATAAAGAATTTTGAAATGGCTGCCGACGGCAAGGGCAAGTTTTGTACTACCTATCCATTTGATGATACCGATATCTACAAAACTATCGAAGGTGCTTCCTACTCTTTAGCGGTACACCCGGATAAGCAGCTGGATGCATACCTTGATTCGCTGATTGCCGTTGTTGGCAAGGCACAGGAAAAAGATGGCTACCTATACACTTACCGCACTATCGACCCCGTAAACCCTGGCAGCTGGGCAGGCCCCGAGCGTTGGGTAAAAGAGAATGAGAACAGCCACGAACTTTACAACGCCGGCCACATGTACGAAGGCGCCGCCGCCCACTTTATGGCAACAGGCAAACGCAATTTCTTAAACATTGCCCTTAAAAACGCTGATTTGCTGGTGGAAACCTTTGGCCCCGGCAAACGCGCCGTAGCGCCCGGCCACGAAATTGTGGAGATGGGTCTGGTGCGCCTGTACCGCATCACCGGCAAGAAGGAATACCTGGACCTTGCCAAGTTTTTTATTGACGAACGCGGTAAACGTGCCTACAACAAAAAAAGCAAAGACGTTTGGGAAAACGGTATTTACTGGCAGGATAATAAACCCGTTATAAACCAGGATGAAGCCGAAGGCCATGCTGTACGTGCTATGTACCTGTATTCGGGCATGGCGGATGTTGCTGCGCTAACAGGCGATAAAGAATACCTGGCTGCCATTGATAAAATATGGGACAATATGGTGGGCAAAAAAATGTATGTGCAGGGCAGTATTGGCGCCGTTGGCGACGGCGAACGTTTCGGTGCTAATTACGAACTGCCAAACACCACCGCATACAACGAAACCTGTGCCGCTATTGGCAGCGTTTTCTGGAATCAGAGGATGTTTTTGCTGCATGGCGATTCTAAGTATATCGATGTGCTGGAAAAAGTTTTGTACAACGGCCTGATTTCGGGCGTTGGGCTGGATGGCAAATCTTTTTTTTATACCAATGCCATGCAAATACAGGATCATTTTAGCCACCCCGATATTGAGCGTGAGCGTGCGGGTTGGTTCGTTTGCTCTTGCTGCCCTACCAATGTGGTGCGGCTGATGCCTTCGATCCCCGGCTATATCTATGCGCAAAACGGTAAGGATGTTTTTGTGAACTTGTTCATCAGCGGTACCGGAAACCTTATGGTAGATAATAAGGCACTGCAGATAACCCAGCAAAATAATTACCCCTGGGATGGCGGGCTGGCGTTTACCATCAACCCGGCATCGGCCATGGAGATGAACTTAAAGATACGTATCCCCGGATGGGCACAAAACGAGGCGGTGCCGTCGGACCTATACGCCTATCAGCAACCCCTCAACAAAAAAATAGAAATAAAACTAAACGGCCAGCCGGTTGATTACCAGGTGCAGCATGGCTATGCGGTTATCAGCAAAAAATGGAAAAAAGGCGACAAGGTAGAAATGATGCTGCCCATGGATGTGCAGCGCGTTGTTGCTAACGCAAAACTGCCCGATGATGCGGGTAAGGTTGCCTTGCAGCGCGGCCCTTTAATGTATGCTGCCGAATGGAAGGATAATGGAGGCAAAACTTCAAATATCATCATACCAAAAGATACAGAGTTTAAAACAGAGTACCAGCCGGAACTGCTGAATGGCGTAACCATTTTGAAAGCAGAGGTAAGGGCGATAAACGTTGATGCCGAAAAACAAAATGTAAGTACCGGAAATAAAATCTTCACCGCTATCCCATATTATGCCTGGGCAAACCGTGGCAAAGGCGAAATGACAGTTTGGTTCCCCGAACAGGTAAAATTTGTCGATATTATCAGCAGATAACCAAATTCCCTATCAGATGAAGAAGATATTAGCCTTTTTACTTTTTATCGCCTGCTTTGGCAAGGCAAACGCCCAGGTATCGCTTACCACCGGCTGGAAGTTTAAAGCCGGCGATAGCACCGCCTACAGCGCAACAACTTTTGATGATGCGCAATGGCAAGCCATCGATGTAAGTAAACCCTGGGAGCAACAGGGGCACGAATTTTACAATGGCTTTGGCTGGTACCGGCTGCATGTAACCATACCCGCCTCGCTTAAAAATAGCTCTTATTTAAAAGATAGCCTCCGTATCGACCTGCAAAACGTTGATGATAACGACGAACTTTACCTCAACGGAAAGCTGATTGCCAAAGGGGGCAACGATATTAAAGTATCAAAATACGGGCAGCGCCATTATATGCTGGCCACCAATAACCCTGCTATTTTGTGGGATAAGGAGAACGTATTGGCCATCCGCATATTTGATACCGGCGGCGACGGCGGTTTGTATGGCGATAAGTTCAGCATCAGCATGAATGATATAATGGATTACGTTTCCATCAATACCGATGCAGATTTTGTGTACGGCGCAAAAAACGCTGTGGGCAAATCCATCAAGCTTATTTCAAAAGGCAATAACTACAACTATAAAGGCACGCTTGATTTTAAAGTGACCGATCCGGAAACAGGCAAGGTGCTTTACCAAAAAACAAACAAAGCAGCTTTTAACGGGCACAAACCCTTCACCTATACATTTAACGCCGCGGCTATCGAACGGAAATCGTACGAATTGAGTTATTTGTTTACCGATAGCTTATCGGGCACCAAAATTTTAAAAACAGAAACCACGCCGTATATACTCACCCCGGCACCATCGGCACAGCCAAAAATAAATGGCCCCGATATTTATGGCGCACGGCCGGGTAACCCCTTTCTGTACCTTATCCCGGCAACCGGGCAAAAACCGCTCACTTACAAAGCAGAAGGACTGCCTAAGGGCCTGGTGCTTGATGCAAAGACAGGGGTAATAACAGGTTCGGTAGCCAAAAAAGGCGATTACCCGGTAATTTTTACCGTAAGGAACGTGGTAGGCTCGAGCACCAAAATTTTTACTATCCGCATTGGCGATAAAATTGGCTTAACCCCTGCTTTGGGCTGGAACAGCTGGAACGCCTTTGGATTAAGTGTGGACGATGCCCGTGTGCGTACCGCTGCGCGTACCATGATAGAAAAACTGGCTTCGTACGGATGGAACTATGTAAATATTGACGATGGATGGGAAGTTGATAAACGCCTGCCAAATGGCGAGATAGCCGCAAACAGCAAATTCCCGGATATGAAGGGCCTGACTACCTATGTGCACAGCCTGGGTTTAAAAATGGGCATCTATTCATCGCCCGGTCCAACAACCTGTGGTGGCTATCTTGGGAGCTGGCAACACGAAGACCAGGACGCTAAAACTTATGGCGATTGGGGCATAGATTACTTAAAGTACGATTGGTGCTCTTACACCGAAGTATCGCCAAAAAACCCAACGCTTGATGATATGAAGAAGCCTTACCAGGTTATCCGTTCATCATTGGATAAGGTAAACCGCGATATTATGCTGAGCTTTTGCCAGTACGGTATGGGCAAGGTTTGGGAGTGGGGTGCCGAAGTAGGTGGCAATAGCTGGCGCACTACAGGCGATATAACTGACACCTGGAGGAGCATGTCGGAAATTGGGTTTAACCAGGTAGCTGCCGTTCCGTTTGCACAGCCCGGGCATTTTAACGACCCTGATATGCTGGTAGTAGGGAAAGTAGGCTGGGGGCCAACCCTGCACAATAGCCACCTTAGCCCCGATGAGCAATACACCCACATCAGCCTTTGGAGCCTGCAATCGGTACCGCTGCTGATAGGCTGCGATATGGGCGCACTGGATAAATTCACATTGAATTTATTGACCAATAACGAAGTACTGGCCATAGATCAGGATGCCCTGGGCAAAGCTGCCAAACAGGCTGTGAAAGGCGATAACTACCAAATTTGGGTAAAGGGTATGAAGGATGGGAGCCGGGCTATAGGCCTGTTTAACCTGTCGGATAAGTACCAAACCATTACCCTGCCGGGCGAAACCGCCGGGGCTTACAAAACCATCCGCAACGTGTGGGAGCAAAAAGATATTGTCAAGGGTGCCGGCGATTTTAAAGCAAGCGTTGCACCACACGGGGTAATGCTGGTGAGGGTGAAGTAGAGGAACAAACAACACAACGTCATTGCGAGGAGGAACGACGAAGCAATCATCGGCAAGCAGAGCGGACTTGCATAGCGGCTCTGCTTGCCGATGATTGCCGCGCTATCGCTCGCAATGACGGTATCTTTAATTTATAAATAGGTTTATATGAGCATAGTATGGAAAGGGGTATTTCCCGCGGTAACAACAAAGTTTACCGAAAACGACGAATTGGATTTCGAAGCATTCGATAAAAACATCGAGGCGCAATTGGAAGCAGGTGTAAACGGCATCGTAATAGGTGGTTCGCTTGGCGAGGCCAGCGTGCTTACCGATAGCGAAAAAATTGCCCTACTGGAGCACACCGTTAAAGTGGTGGCCAAGCGCGCTTACGTGGTGCTGAACATTGCCGAGCAAACCACTAAAGCTGCCCTGCAGTGCGCAAAAAACGCCGAAAAATATGGTGCCGATGGGCTGATGATGCTGCCGCCGCTGCGTTACAAGGCAGATGACGAAGAAACCGTAAAATATTTTGCGGATGTGGCCAAAAGCACTAAGCTGCCCATTATGATATACAATAACCCCTACGATTATAAGATAGAGGTTACGCTGGATATGTTCGAGGAGCTTTCGCAATACAAAAACATCCAGGCGGTGAAAGAATCAACCCGCGATGTAAGCAATGTTACCCGTATGATCAACCGTTTCGGCAACAGGTTTGCCATCATGACGGGTGTAGATACGCTGGCATTAGAAAGCCTTTTTATGGGTGCAGATGGCTGGGTAGCCGGTTTAGTAGATGCCTTCCCGAAGGAAACTGTTGCCGTTTACCGTTTGGCCAAAGCCGAACGGATGAAAGAGGCACTGGCCATTTACCGTTGGTTTTTACCCGTGCTGGAACTGGATATCCACCCAAAACTGGTGCAGTACATTAAACTTGCCGAAAGCGTTACCGGGCTGGGTACCGAAACCGTGCGCCTGCCGCGTTTAAAAGTAACCGGCGAGGAGCGTGACCGGATATTGGGCATCATTAAACACGCTGTAAAAAGCCGCCCCGAGTTGCCTGCCGGCAGTTGGGGCGTTGAGGTTGAAGCAGAGGTGGATGTAACAGGGGTTAGTTAGGACCCGTTGTCATTTCGATCCGAGGTACGAGGGAGAAATCTTGTTAATTATGCAAAGCCGCCGCGCAAAGTCGCTATGTGCATATCTAACAGGATTTCTCTTCGCCCCGGTGCTCCCTTTCCACCCCACATGCTCATCGAAAAGACATTTGGGTTATTGTTTATTAAAACCAATTCATGAACACTCAAAATACAATAGGCTACACCATTCAACCGCCAAGCGGCAAAAGCTTCAGAGCGGTAAACCCGGCGAATAACCAGGAAGTGGAGGGCGATTTCCATATAGCTACTACGGCTGATGCGGATGCCGCCATGCAGCTGGCAGATAAGGCCTTTGCCGTGTACCGCCATACCGACGCCAAAACAAAGGCTGCCTTTTTGCGAAGCATTGCCGAAGGCATTACTGCGCTGGGCGATGAACTGCTGAACCGTTGCGCGGCCGAAAGTGGCTTGCCTATTCCCCGCTTAACGGGCGAACGGGCACGCACAACCGGCCAGTTAAATATTTACGCCAACCTGCTGGAAGAAGGCAGTTGGGTGGAGGCCGTTATCGACACCGCCATCCCCGACCGCACACCTTTGCCACGGGTCGATCTTCGCAAAATGATGGTGCCCCTCGGCCCGGCGGTGGTGTTTGGTGCCAGCAACTTCCCGATGGCGTTCTCCGTTGCCGGTGGCGATACCGTTTCGGCATTGGCCGCGGGTTGCCCGGTGGTGGTGAAGGCGCACCCGGCACATCCCGGCGCAAGCGCAATGGTGGCTGAGGTAATTATGCAGGCCGCACAGAAGCATGGGCTGCCGGATGGCGTTTTCTCTCATTTATTAGATGATGGTTACGCTGTTGGCGAGGCATTGGTAAAACATCCCAAAACAAAGATAGTTACCTTTACCGGTTCGTTTAAAGGAGGCATGGCACTGGTTAAAATGGCACGCGAACGCGACGAGCCTGTCCCCGTGTTTGCCGAAATGGGCAGTACCAACCCGGTAATATTATTGCCCCTGGCCCTGCAAAACCGTGCCGAGGAGTTAGCCAAACTCTGTGGGGCTATCACCACCAACGCAGGGCAGTTTTGTACTAAACCAGGCCTATTGTTAGCAGTAAGATCCGACGGGTTGAACAGGTTTACAGATGCACTTGCTTCAGCCATCGCCGATGTCAATTCAGCAACAATGCTTACAAAAGGTATTGCCGGTAATTACGAAAAGCTTTCAAGAGAACGGTTGGCAGATCAATCCGTAAATATCATCGGGCAATCGGATAAACTAAATGCCGAAAACGCAAACCAGGCCTTAGCTGTGGTAACCGAAATTTCTGCTGTGGATTTCCTGTCGGACGAAAAATTCAAGGAGGAGGTTTTTGGCCCTTACAGCATGCTGGTGGTGGCGGATGATATGGCACAACTGGAACAGGTTGTAGATTCCCTGCACGGGCAACTTACCGCTACACTAATGGCCGAAAAAGGTGAACTGGCGCAGTACACCGGGCTTGCCAACAAACTATCAAACCTTGCCGGCCGGGTAGTATTAAACGGCCCGCCAACGGGTGTGGAGGTAGGCAACGCCGTACAACATGGCGGGCCATTTCCGGCAACGTCTGATAGCCGTTTCACCTCGGTGGGTACCGCTGCTATTAAACGATTTGTGCGCCCCGTATGCTGGCAAAACTGGGATAACGAACTATTGCCTGATGCCCTGAAGGACGAAAATCCGCTGGGGATTTTGCGCTTGTATAATAATGAATGGAGTAGGAAATAGTGAGTGGAGAACAGTGAGTGGGGAGTGGTTAAAATATGTTCGCCGCTTGTAACCATTCACCATTCACCGCTCACCACTCACCAAAATATTATGACTAAAACATTCTTCTGCATAGATGCGCATACCTGCGGTAATCCGGTTAGGCTGGTTGCCGGCGGCGGCCCAAATTTAACAGGGACCAATATGAGTGAAAAGCGCCAGCACTTTTTAAAAGAGTACGACTGGATACGCAAAGGCTTGATGTTTGAGCCGCGTGGCCACGATATGATGAGCGGTAGTATCTTGTATCCGCCTCACGATCCGGCGAATGATGTCGCTGTTTTGTTTATCGAAACCAGCGGCTGCCTGCCCATGTGCGGGCATGGCACAATTGGCACCATTACTATTGCTGTGGAGGAAGGGCTTATCACCCCAAAAACGCCGGGCATTATCCGTATGGAAGCGCCTGCGGGATTGGTGCTTATCTCCTACAAACAAGTTGGCGGCAAAGTGAAATCGGTAAAATTGGTAAACGTAGCCTCTTACCTCGATTCGGAAGGTTTGGAGGTAGAGTGCCCTGATCTGGGCATGCTCACCGTTGATGTGGCCTACGGCGGCAACTTCTACGCCATAGTAGATCCGCAGGAAAACTTTGGGGGCTTAGAAAACCATACTGCTGACCAACTCATATCATGGAGCCGTGTTTTGCGCAAGCGGATCAACGAAATGTACAGTTTCGTCCATCCGGAAAACCCGACCATCAATACCTGTACGCATATACTATGGGCAGGCAAAACCATATCGCCCGAGGCAACGGCCCGTAACGCGGTATTTTATGGCGATAAAGCCATAGACCGCTCGCCCTGTGGTACGGGTACATCAGCACGTATGGCGCAATGGCATGCCAAAGGCAAACTTAAAAAAGGGGATCAGTTCATCCACGAAAGTATCATCGGCAGCCAGTTCATCGGCACGGTGGAGGATGAGGTAACCTTGGGCGGCAAACCCGCCATTATCCCGGGCATAGAAGGCTGGGCAAAAGTGTACGGCTACAACACTATCAAAATTGATGATGAAGATGATCCGTACGCCTTTGGGTTTCAGGTGATATAAGCCCCACCCAAACCCTCCCCGGTAGGGAGGGCTTTAAAAAACTAAACAAAAAAGTCTCCCCTACCGGGGGAGATTTAGAGGGGGCTAGCTCATGAGCAAAACAATCATCATCGGCGGAGGAATAATCGGGCTGTTCTCAGCATATTACCTCCATAAAGCAGGTTGGGAAGTAGAAATATTAGAGCAGGGCAACTTGCAGGATAATTGCTCGTTTGGCAATGCGGGCATGATAGTGCCCAGTCATTTTATACCATTGGCGGCGCCGGGTATGATAGAGCAGGGCATCCGCTGGATGTTTGATAGCAAAAGCCCTTTCTATGTAAAACCATCCCTAAATCCCGAGCTGATAGGCTGGGGGCTTAAATTTTTAAAGGCAGCAAATAAAAAGCATGTAGAAAATTCGGCAGTTGCACTGCGCGACTTGTCCCTCCTCAGCAAAAAGCTTTACCAGGAATTTGATAAGGAAGCGGATTTTAACTTCGGGCTGGAAGATAAAGGCATCCTGATGCTTTATAAAACGCCGAAATTTGAAGAAGAGGAGCACCACACTGCTGAAAAGGCGCGGGCACTTGGCTTGGATGCGCAGAATTTAACGGCTGCCGAAGTCCGTGCTTTGCAGCCCGAAATTGACGTAGATGTCTTGGGTGCAGTACATTACCACTGCGATGCGCACCTGTACCCTAATAAATTAGTCGCCGGCTTGGTAAAGTATTTAGAAGCGGCGGGCGTAAAAATTCACCGAAATACGCCGGTTACCCATATAGAACGCGACGGCGCTAAGGTGCTGGAGGTTATAAGCGGCAGCCAAAGTTTTAAGGCCGATAAATACCTCATTGCCGGCGGTGCCTGGTCGCCGGCCATCGCAAAGCTGGCAGGGCTAAATGTGCCGCTAATGCCGGGCAAAGGTTATTCCTTTATGGTAGATGAACCACAGAAACGCATGAGCATCCCATCTCTGCTTTGCGAGGCAAGGGTATCTGTAACACCCATGAATGGCGGTATCCGTTTTGGTGGTACTATGGAAATTGGCAAGATAAACGATAAGATAAACATGAACCGTGTTGCGGGTATTGTAGAATCTATCCCCAAATATTTCCCGGGCTTTAAACCGGCCACGCCGCAGCAAAAGGATATCTGGTACGGTTTCCGCCCATGTTCGCCGGATGGCTTGCCCTATATAGGGCGATCTGATAAGTACAACAACCTCGCCATTGCAACAGGCCACGGCATGATGGGGCTAAGCCTGGCATCGGCTACCGGCAAACTGGTGGAGGAGATATTAAACGAAAAGCAAGTATCAAGCAATATTGACCAATTTTCACCAAACAGGTATTAATCAGCCCCCCAACCCTCCCCGGAAGTTAGGGCTTAGAAAGTCTCCCCTGCCGGGGGAGATTTAGAGGGGGCTTATTCAAAATTAAACAATGAAAGTCCTTCCCTTTACCATACCGGTGCCGCATGGGCAAACCATTATTGTGCAAGAGGAAGCTTTGCCGCATTTTTACCCGCACCTGCACCGCCATGCCGAAATACAGGTAACCTGGATACAGGAAGGAGAAGGCATACTGCTGGCAGGCAACAGCATGCATGTGTTTAGCGGGAACGAGGTATTTGTATTGGGCGCAAACCAGCCCCACCTGTTTAAAAGCAGCCCCGAGTATTTTGCCGAAGGCAGCCAAAAACAGGTACGGGCCGTCAGCATATTTTTTAATCCGAATAGTAAACTGGCCGCGCTTTTTAACCTGCCGGAGATGCAAACGGTGAAAGCCTTCTTCGCCCAATGGCCAAATGGGTTTAAGGTTTCTGACGATAGCAAAAGCGTATTCTCCAGCCTGATAGAAAAGATACAACACGCCACAGGTGCCGGGCAACTGGCTGTGCTGATAGAGATGCTAAACATCATGAGCACTGCGGAAGGATTGATCCCCTTATCGTCAGAAAATGTTGCCTATTCGATGACGGATCCCGAAGGCGAGCGCATCGCCTCGGTTTATAACTATATTATGCACAATTACAGCAGTGCCCTCACACTGGATGAAGTTGCGCGGCTTGCCCACCTCACGCCCAACGCCTTTTGCCGCTATTTTAAAAAACATACCCGTACCACCTTCATCGCTTTCGTAAACAAAGTACGGGTAAACGAAGCCTGTAAAATGCTGGTGAACGGTAGCCTTAACAATATTGCCGATGTGGCCTATAGCTGCGGGTTCAGCAGCATTACCAACTTTAATTACGTATTTAAAAACATAGCGGGGAAATCGCCGAGGGATTATATTAACGAGTACTCGGGCGCAATAAAATCTACGCGTTAATTAGTTCGGCGTTTCGTAATAATAAATGGGGGCAAACACGCCTTCGCTGGTGGTATAATAACCTTTGCCGTCGGGCGTAAAACCAATAGCCTCGCCTTGTTTTTCTTGCTTATAGGGCAGTTCGTGCGGGGGGCGTTGCATGGCGTGCCAGGCAGGTTCGTTTGGCTGGCGCCGCCAGTAATAAACCTTCTCGTAGCTTTTTAAAAGTATTTTCATCCCGTCTTTAGATATATCGCCGGCGGTTATCCATTTAAAAGGTTTTATGCCTTTAAAAAATAGCTTCGCTCTAAGCGTCATGGTAACGGTGTCGTCGTTTCGGTATTGCAGCGGGTAGGTATATACGCCAACCGTATCGCGGCGCTTGGTTACAATGTAAATAAGTTTTTCAATAGGGTCTATCATCAGCGTTTCGCAATCCTTTGGCCCATCGGGGTATTGCAGGTTTATGGGCACAGGTATGGTATGGGCAATGCTATCTTTCCCCCAGCCTTTCTTTTCCTCGGCACGGTAAACGGTGATAAATTTACGGTCAGATCCATTGTCGCCAATATCTCCTATATAAACATAGCTTTTACCTTTCGCCGGGCCCGGGCCAACGGCAATGTCTTCAAAGTCTAACGCGCCATGGCGTTGATTGTGGCCTTTATAATAAATAGTGCTGTGTAACTTGCCATCGGGTGTTATGGCGAAGAAACGGCTGGTATCGCCGCTATCGTTATGTACGTAGTAAATCCCCGGGTTTATAGTAGATGCCGCTATGCCCGATGTTTCGTCCATCTCCTTATCCTGCAAACGCCCCTCGGGTTGCTGCTTTCTGTCGATAAGCCTGTGTTTGGCATAAGCGCCAATAAACATCAGGATAACAACGGGCACCAATATATTTAACTTTCTGCGGCGGCTCATATCTTTGTAAGCATTAATAACATATAATCGTTTCATATATTATCAACTTCGCATAAAATTGGTGCATTGGTTAACAAAAATAACATAAAAAAGGCAATTGTTGGTATGCGGCCAAATATGCCCCTTTAAACGGGTATAAAAAAAGCTGCCCTGGTGTATGGGCAGCTTTTATATTTTTTTGCGGATGCTTAGGCAACCGCTTCGTTTTTTACATCAGCGCTCATTTCAATATCCGGTTTGCTTACATCTGTAATGGCAACACGGCCACGGTCGCGGCGCAATATCCGGTTAAATAAGGAGATCTCCCTGTCGAACAAAAACTGGAAAAACAGCTTGGTCCACGAGGTATGGTAGTACAAAGTATCGTAATGTTCAGAAGCCGTTTTCCTGATCTCGGGCAGTTTGTTCCAGGGGATTGAAGGGAAATCATGGTGCTCGTTATGGAAGCCTACGTTAAAGGCCACGGTATTTAAAGGGCCGTAGTAGCTGTAAGTTTCCTGTTCTACGCTATGGGTAAGGTAATGTTCCTGTATCCAGCGGGCGCCAAGCGGGTGAAGCCCTACCGAGAACGAGAAGCTCAGCAATAAAAATACCAACGAATGCGCACCCATAAAATATACAATGGCCGCGGTAAATACCACCTGTATTAAAAAGTTGGTTACTATCCAGCCATCAAACGGGTGTATCTCGCGTAGGCGCGATAAACGGAACAGTTGGAAAACCGGGAAAAATAGCAGCCATAAGGCTTTGCCGAAGAATGAATTGCTGATCAGTTTAGCCTCCCAGCGGTTGGGTAGGTCGGCATCCAGTTCGTGCACGCCCTGAAACGAGTGGTGTTTGATGTGGTATTTCTCAAAAGAAATAGCGCTTGGCAATATCTGCGGCAAATTGGCAAACATAGATGCCCAGCGGTTGGCATTACGGTTTTTAAACAGCAGCTGGTGCGTGCACTCGTGTATCATCACAAAAAGTGCATGGTCTGCAAAGGCACCTAATAAATAAGCTGCACCTACCACCAGCCACCACGATTGATCGCGCAGCAGCCAAGCCATTACCACCTGGAAGGCTACCAACCCAATAATGGCGAATATGGTATTTGGGTTTTTTCCTATCAGTTTACGCAATTGAGGAAACTGTTTTAATATTTTTTTTGTCCGTATACGGTGCGGTTCAGACTCCTCTGAATATACAAAATCGGTTTTCTTCATATTAGGGTTAAAACGATGAAGATAAGGATAAGGTGCAACAAAATCTATTTAAATGTGATTTTTGATGATTTTTATTTGACAAAACACCTATGCAATTTCTTTTTAAGCAAAAAATTTCCTCAATTTTAAATCAGGATTTGTGCTTACTTTTAAAGAATGTTATTAATTACCGTTTGAAAAACTATTAAAATATGTGGTGGATATACGCGCTGTTATCAGCACTTTTTGCGGCCCTTACGGCCATTTTTGCCAAGATAGGCATTAAGGGGGTAGATACCGACCTGGCAACGGCAATACGCACTGTGGTGATATTGCTAATAGCGTGGGCAATTGTACTTTATAAAGGCGCGGAGCACGGCATGGGGAGTTTAACAAAACTCAACTGGGCATTCCTCGCGCTGTCGGGCTGCGCAACCGGCTTGTCATGGATATTTTATTTTAAGGCCCTGCAAATGGGTAAGGTATCGCAGGTGGCACCGGTGGATAAGCTGAGCGTTGCCATCGCCATTATATTATCGGTAATATTTTTGGGCGAGCCGCTAACGTTAAAAACAGCATCGGGCGCGGCACTGATTATTGCCGGGACACTGGTGCTGATATTTTAGGAGATAAACAGCTTTAAACTCTTGACGGCTTTGCGCCTTTGCGAGCAATAAAATTACCATTAATTTGGGCGTTGCCTGTGGCACGGGCTTTCCACTCATACGGGCACAGGGCATTAGGCTCGGGCCGGTATCCGTTTCAATCCTTAACGCGACCCAGCGGTACCACATCTGTAACAATTCCGCAACCTTACCAAAAACTCAGGTTTAATCCAATTTTCTTTGGCAGCTTTGTGGTTCTAAAAATATCAATCCTTTTATGCGAACGGTACTCCTGTTACTTTTCTCCGCTATATTGTCCATCAGTACTTATGCTCAAACTACAGGCAAAGGCAAAATCGGTGGTAAAGTTACCGATGCTGTAACAAAGCAACCGGTTGATTATGCTACCATATCGGTGTTTAAACAGGGTGCTGCCAGCCCTTTCAATGGTACCAGTACCGATGCAAAGGGGGTTTTTAGTATTGATAACGTTCCGGCGGGGGACTATAAAGTAACCGTTGATTTTTTGGGTTACAAACGAACCACCATCGACCATGTATTGGTATCTGATGGCGGCAACACCCCGGCATTGGCCAATATTATGTTGGCGCCCATTCAAAACGAATTAACCGGCGTTACTATTACCGCTAAAGCACCCGTTATAGAAAACCGTATTGATAAAATGGTTTACAACGCCGCCAACGACCTTACCGCACAAGGCGGTGTAGCTTTGGATGTGCTAAAAAAAGTCCCCCAGGTATCGGTAGACCTTGATGGCAATGTGGAATTGCAGGGCAACGCCAACGTGCGCTTCCTTATCAATGGTAAACCGTCAAGCATATTTGGCGCCAGCCTGGCGGATGCATTGCAGGCCATCCCTGCCAGCCAGATAAAAAGCATAGAAGTGATCACCAGCCCCGGCGCAAAATACGATGCGGCAGGCACGGGTGGTATCATCAATATTATTTTAAAAGATAGCAAGGTGCAGGGCATCAACGGAAGCATTAACCTGGCCGCTGGCACACGGCTAGAGAATGGATCCTTCAACCTTAACGCACGCAAAAATAACTTTGGGGTGAACGCTTTTTTCAGCGGTAACGCGCAATTAAAAACAACAGGCTTAAGCAGCAATGCCCGTACCTCAACCAATCCAACTGAGAGTACCATTACTAACTTAACGCAAAACGGCAATAATACGCAGCGCCGTAGCGGGTACCAGTCGGGATTAAGTTTTAATTGGAGTATTACCCCTAAGGATGAGTTGACGGCATCGGTTGGGTTCAATCATTTTGGTAACCACAACAATGGTTTCAGCAGCCAGGAGGAATTGAAAAACACCACAGCCGGGGCGCCGATATACGATCTGCTGAGCAACCGCACATCTGATAGCCGTTTCCACGTAAATGCCACCGACCTGAGCCTTGCCTACAAAAAGCAGTTTAAAACAGAAGGGCAGGAGTTAGAGATACTGTACAGCACCAGTTACGGTAAAAACACCTTCTCGTATTTTAACCAGCAGGATTACCTCAGCGGCGGCTACCCAACATCAGGCTCGCGCAGCAATAACCCGGGGGATGACAGGGAAACTAATATATCCGTGGATTATGCCCAGCCCTTCAGCAAAACATTTACGCTGGAAGGAGGCGCAAAAGCCGTTATAGAAAATTTGAAGAACGTAATTAATACAGATACTCTGCTGAACGACGGAACTTACATAAACAATGCCGGCCAAAGTTATGGCTTCAATTACAAGCGCAAGGTTTATGCGGGCTACCTCTCGGTTTCTACATCATTATTTCAGGGGTTTTTAGATGCCAAAGCAGGTATCAGGGACGAATACACCAACACCACTGCCGATTTCCCGGGCGTGGCAATACCGGGCTACAATACATTGGTGCCGTCGTTAACCTTGTCGCACAAACTCAGCCAAACTTCGTCTATAAAGGCAAGTTATAACTACCGTATAGAACGCCCCGATTACGGCGACCTCAACCCCTTCTTCAACATCAGCGATCCTCATAACATCAGCACAGGCAATCCCAACCTTAAGCCGGAATTGAGCCACGGTATAGAGTTAGGTTACAACCGCTCGTTCGATAGCGGCGCCAATATCTCTGTGGGTGGTTTTTACCGCCGCAACATAGATGATATTCAGCAATTTACCACTCGTTATGATAGCCTGGATATTAGCGGCCGTAAATATCCCGATGTGCTTTTAAACCAGCGCAGCAACATTGGTACGCAAACTACTATAGGCGCTAACCTGTTTGGCTCAGTGCCTATTGGCCGGCTAAATTTGCGTAGTAATATGTTCTTTGCCAGCCGTACCAACACCAATCCGGGGATATCGAAGGTAACCGGGCTGGCATACCGCATTAATTTGAACGCCAGCTACCAGTTTGCACACAACCTTACTGCCGAGGCTTTCGCCAACTACAACTCTTCTCAAAAAAACCTACAGGGTACCAGGCCATATTTCTTTTTCTATAACTTCGCTATCCGCAAGCAGTTCATGAATAAAAAGGCAAGCCTTGGGCTACAGGCCGCTAACCCGTTTACGCATTATGTAACACAGCGGTCCACTACCTTCGGTACAGGTTTCAGCCAGGTAAGCATACGGCAGGTGCCGCTGCAATCCTTTGGTATTACATTGAGTTACAAATTTGGCAAGCTGGAGTTCTCTAAGGACAAAGAAAAAGACCGGGAAGATAACAATAATATGCCGCAGGGCGATGGCGGCAGATAATTTGAGGTAGAGACGCCATATTTTGCGTCTCCTGCATGCAGATCCGCCACGATTGTCCAAAGGCGCAATATTTTGCGCTTCTATACGGTTTAAATATAGCAAGGGCGCCGTATATTAAAACAAAACCAGCGTTTTTGTATTATTAAGGTATAAAGCAATTTCTGCCATGAATACTGCTGCCAAACATTATAAGTTCATTAATAGCCGCACCGGGTATGTTATCTTCTATCATTCGGTTAACGCCGCGCTTACTGCCGACGAAATAAAGGCCGAGCTCGACAGAATAAAAGCACAGGTGGCCATTAAAAACGATATTTACGAAGGAACCGTTTATTGGGAAGAACTAAAGGACGAAGAATAACCCTCCGCCAAAAATTACAGCGACAAATTCTTGCTATCTCCAGGACAAAACAATTAAATTTATTTGCTGCTTATTAAACAGGCCTGCGCTTATGCAGACATTGTTATTGCAAAATAAAAAACCCCCTCGCCTGTTGAAGCGCGGGGGCAAAAACTCACAACAATTGTTTAACCTTTCGGTCAATTCCTAACTGCAATGTGCGTTCTGGTTATATAACCAACTGCCCGATTGAAAGTTTTAAAGTTGGGCGATATTTTTAACCAATTTAAGAATGTGTAACAACCACTTTAATATACGCTAATCAATTTAATGCCCTTATATTTGCCAACAATAAATTAAACCATACGCGTTTATACTAAAACTAAAAAAACATTACCATTATGATGAAGAGAACATTCCAGGTTAAGGCAGCAGCATTTTTTGTGTTTGCCTTGTTAATTTCGAGTTTTGCATTTGCACAGCAAAAACCCGCCAGCCCGCGCGATAGCATTAGTGCTAAAGTTGCAGGCTCTACCATTACTATTAATTACAGCAGCCCTTCGGTAAAAGGCCGCAAAGTATTTGGCGAATTAGAGCCTTATGGTAAAGTATGGCGTGCCGGCGCAAACGAGGCAACCACGTTTACTACCACTAAAGATATTACTGTAGAAGGCAAAACCCTGCCTGCCGGTACTTATGGCTTTTTTGCTATCCCAACTGAAACTACCTGGACTATCATCTTTAATAAAGTACCAAAGCAATGGGGTGCATTTAAATACGATGAAAGCAAAGATGCTTTGCGCGTAACCGTAAAACCGGTTGCTTCCGCAATGAACGAGCGTTTGGTTTACAAAATAAACGCAAAAGGCTTTTCGCTCAACTGGGATAAAATATCTGTCCCTGTATCGGTAAAATAATTTGTTGTGATAAAAAAATAGCGAGCCCCCCGGTTTTATGCCGGGGGGCTTTTGTTTTATATGAGCCACGCTGTTCCTTTCTCCTTTTACCTTTCCTCCTTTATCCTTTAACCTATATATTTACCGCGTAAAATGAAACATCTTTTCCGCGAAAAACCGCTGCTTAAACGGATAACCATCATCCTTTTGCTGGCTCTTTGCATATACTTGCTCATAGTATTTGCCGGGCACCCGCATGCGGTAGAAAAATATTATTCGCAAGGGCTTTACCCGGCCATTTGCTTTGTTATCCACCCGGTGCTGGGCCTGCTGCCATTTAGCTTTGGCGATTTGTTATACATCGCGGTTGTTACCTACCTGGTATATGCCGTCATAAAATTTATTGCCCACCTGTTTAAAAAGAGGTTTTTACGGGCCGGCATGCTGGCAACGGGCCTTGTTATCGGCATGCAAAGCGGCTTGTTAATGTTTTACCTTTTTTGGGGGATGAATTACTTCCGCCCATCGGCGGCCCAAAGGTTGAACCTCAAGGAATCGAAGTTTTCGCTGAACGAACTGCGGGCCGTTACCAGCATACTGATAGATAGTGCAAACGCTACCCGCGCGCGCGTTACCCCGGCAGATTTGGCCTTACCCAACGATACTATTTACAACCGGGCGGTAAAAGCGGTGCGGGCGCTTGGCAGCACCTCAACAAATTTTAAAACATACAGCCCCGGCATAAAACCATCACTGTTAACGCCGCTGCTCAATTACATCGGCACCTCGGGCTATTACAACCCTTTTACTACCGAAGCACAGTTGAACTACCAGCAACCTGTGTTTGTACGCCCCTTTGTTGCCTGCCACGAAATGTCGCACCAGATGGGCTACGGTGCCGAGGATGAGGCTAACTTTGTTGGCTACCTGGCCGCCACCGGCTCATCCGACAGGTTGTTGCGCTACTCGGCCTACCAACTGGCCGTGCGCGAGTTTATGTTCAGCGTTTACATGGCCGATAGTTTGGTGAATAAAGAGCTAAAAAAACGCATTTCGCCACAGGTAAAAGCCGATTATAAGCAGGAGCGCGAGTACTGGCGGGCATATCAAAACAAAGCCAACGTTATAACCGGTATTTTTTACGATAATTTTTTAAAGGCCAACAACCAGCCGCAGGGGCTTGATACCTATAATCAAATGGTGACGCTTGTGATGGCGATGTACAGGAAGCCCCCTAACACCCTGAAGGGGGAACTGAAAAGGAAGAAGTAAGTTGCGTGCTTAGCGCCTAATCAAAGTATAATGGAGCCGATACTAAGGAGTAAATTAACCGAAGCGCTGAACGACCCCGAAAAGGTTTGGGATGTGATCATCGTTGGTGGCGGTGCTACCGGCCTCGGCGCTGCGCTTGATGCTGCCTCCAGGGGCTACCAGGTACTCCTGCTGGAGCAGTCGGACTTTGCTAAAGGCACATCAAGCCGCAGCACCAAACTGGTACATGGCGGCGTGCGCTACCTGGCGCAGGGCGACATCGGTTTAGTACGCGAGGCACTAAACGAACGCGGCCTGCTGTTGAAAAATGCGGCCCACCTGGTAAGCAACCAATCCTTTATTATTCCAAATTATGAGTGGTGGGGCGGTATATTCTATACCATCGGGCTCAGCGTTTACGATTTGTTGGCAGGCAGCCTGGGCTTTGGCAGGGCAAAACATATTTCCAAAAAAATATTGATAGAACGGCTACCCAATATTCAACAAAAAGGACTATACGGAGGGGTGGTTTATCACGACGGGCAGTTCGACGATGCGAGGCTGGCCATAAATTTGGCCCAAACCTGTGTTGAACAGGGTGCTACTGTGTTAAACTATTTCCGGGTGGACACTTTAACAAAAGGCCCGCAGGGTAACATAATGGGGGTAATAGCTACCGACGGGGAGACGGGCTGCACTTATCAAATTAAAGGCAAAGCGGTAGTGAATGCTACCGGAGTTTTTGTAGATGATCTGTTAAGTATGGATAAACCCGGAAGCAAACCCATGGTGCGGCCAAGCCAGGGGGTACACCTGGTACTAAGCCGTGCTTTTATGCCCGGCGGCGATGCGCTCATGATCCCCAAAACCGACGATGGGCGCGTGCTTTTTGCTGTGCCGTGGCATGATAAATTGGTAGTAGGTACTACCGATACGCCTCTTGACGAACACAACCTGGAACCCGTAGCGCTGCCCCAGGAGATAGATTTTATATTGCGGACAGCGGGCCGGTACTTAACAAAACAGCCTACAAAAACCGATGTGCTGAGCGTATTTGCGGGCCTGCGCCCGCTCGCCGCGCCCGAAAATGATTCGTCCGAAACAAAGGAGATCTCGCGCAGCCACAAATTGGTGGTTTCCGCCTCGGGCCTCATTACCATAACCGGTGGCAAATGGACCACTTACCGTAAGATGGGAGAAGATATTATCGACAGAACTATTGCAGTTGGTAAACTAAATCCCTCGCCCTGTAAAACAAAGGCCTTGCCCATTCACGGCAGCAAAGTCGGCACCGACAGAAGCAGCCACCTGTATGTTTATGGCAGCGATGAGGCTGCACTGTTGCAACTTGCCGGCGAAGATGCAGCATGGAAACAAAAATTGCATCCGCGCCTGCCATACACCGCCGCCGAGGTGGCCTGGGGTGTAAGGTACGAGATGGCGCGCACCGTTGAAGATATTTTAACCCGGCGGGTACGTGCGCTGTTTTTAGATGCCCGCGCGGCAATTGATATGGCACCGGCAGTAGCCGCAATAATGGCGGCAGAACTTGATAAAGATGCTGCTTGGATGAACGAACAAATTGATACATTTACATTATTGGCGCAAACCTATTTGTTAGCGCCATATTTTCCCGCAGGAAAACCTGCTGCACCAAAATAAACCGGCCAACGGATAATAATTTTATGGAAGATTACATTTTAGCTTTAGACCAGGGCACTACCAGCTCGCGCGCTATTATTTTTGACCACGCCGGGAAGATACGTTCGCTGGCACAAAAGGAGTTTACCCAAATATTTCCGCAACCGGGCTGGGTAGAGCACGACCCTAACGAGATCTGGTCCAGCCAGGCGGGTGTTGCTGCCGAAGCTACCGCCAAAATGGGCATCAATGGCACCAACATTAAGGCCATCGGTATCACCAACCAGCGCGAAACCACGATAGTTTGGAACCGCATTACGGGCGAGCCTGTTTACAATGCCATTGTATGGCAGGACCGCCGCACCGCCGGCTTTTGCGAGGAGCTGAAACAAGGCGGCCACCAGGAACTTATCCGCAATAAAACAGGTCTGGTGATCGACCCCTACTTTTCGGGCACAAAAATAAAATGGATACTGGATAACGTAACCGGCGCCCGCGAAAAAGCCGTATCCGGCGAACTTGCTTTTGGCACAGTAGATAGCTGGTTGGTATGGAAATTTACCCGGGGCAAGGTACATGTTACCGATATTACCAACGCCAGCCGTACCATGCTGTTCAACATCCGTACGCAGCAATGGGACGAGGAGTTACTTTCGCTGATGGGTATCCCTGCGGCAATGTTGCCGGAAGTAAAACAATCGAGCGAGGTGTACTGCGAAACCGCAACCACCATATTTGCCACAAAGATACCGATAGCCGGTATAGCCGGCGACCAGCACGCCGCGCTTTTCGGGCAAATGTGTACCGACAAGGCGATGGTGAAAAATACGTACGGCACAGGTTGTTTTATGCTGATGAATATTGGCTACGAGTTTATCGCCTCGAAAAATAACTTACTTACCACCGTAGCCTGGAAGATAAACGGGCAGGTGCAATATGCCTTTGAGGGCAGTATATTTATTGGAGGCGCTGTGGTGCAATGGCTGCGCGATGGGCTGGGGGTTATCAAGACCTCGGCAGAGGTAGAGCAGCTTGCCTTAAGCGTGCCGGATACCGGCGGCGTTTATTTTGTGCCTGCATTTGCCGGGCTGGGTGCACCCTATTGGGACCCCGATGCCCGCGGCACTATTGTAGGCCTTAGCCGCGGTACCACCGCAGGGCATATTGCCCGCGCTGCAATAGAGGCCATAGCTTATCAAACCATGGATGTATTGAGCGCAATGGAAGCTGATGCAGGGCTGAAGGTAAAAGAATTGCGCGTAGATGGCGGTGCCACAGCTAACGATCTGCTAATGCAGTTTCAGGCCGATCTGCTTAATTGCAGGGTAATAAGGCCTACAATTGTGGAGACTACAGCATTAGGTGCCGCTTACCTGGCGGGGCTGGCGGTGGGTTACTGGAAAGATGTAGACGAGATAAGGGCGTTATGGCAGGCAGAAAAAGAGTTTGATGCACAGCCCGATTTGCCGAACATCAGCAAAGGCATACAAGGCTGGAAAAAAGCCATACATACCGCCCGATGCTGGAGCAGTGAAGAAACAGGGGCTTAAAATATCGTAGTAAACCTTAAAAATTATACCGATGTCTCCATTTTTAGCGGAATTACTGGGCACTATGCTGCTCATTTTATTAGGCAATGGCGTAGTGGCCAATGTGCTGTTAACAGATACCAAGGGTAACAACAGCGGCTGGATGGTAATCACCACCGCCTGGGGCCTGGCTGTTTTTGTAGGCGTTACAGTAGCAGGGCCATACAGCGGCGCACATTTAAACCCGGCAGTAACTATCGGGCTGGCCATAGCAGGCAAATTCGCCTGGGCTAATGTGCTATTCTACATTCTTGCGCAATTCGTGGGTGCGTTTTTAGGCGGATGCCTGGTGTGGTTGATGTATATCGATCATTTTAGGCGGACAACCAGCCCGGCGGCAATACTAAGCGTTTTTTGCACCGGGCCAGCCGTGCGCAATTACTTTTCAAATATCGCCAGCGAGATCATAGGCGCATTTGTACTGGTTTTTGTAGTTTTTTACATTACCGGTGCCGAAATAACACCAACAAAAACGCCTGTTGGCCTTGGCACGGTGGGTGCAATACCGGTAGGGTTGCTGGTATGGGTAATAGGCCTGTCGTTAGGTGGTACTACCGGGTACGCCATCAACCCCGTACGCGACCTTGGCCCTCGCCTGGTGCACGCAATCCTGCCCATCAAAAATAAAGGCGATAGCGATTGGCCTTACGCCTGGATCCCCGTATTAGGCCCCATCCTCGGCGCAGCATTAGCCGCGTTTTTGTATTTGCAGCTGCATATCAATTAAGGGAGTTTGGGATAAAAACTAAGGCAGTAGAAATCGGTGCTAAAAGAATCGGTGTAATAAAAAAAGAATCTATGAAATCGGTGCCAATATAATCGGAGGAATCATCCTTAATCGGTGAAATCCCAAAAAATAAAAAGCGTTCCGTATCTCACCCCGGAACGCTCTTGCAACATCATCTCTCAAATAATGTTGATCAACTAAACCTCAGATAACATGTTTAACTTTATCCAAGTTCTTTATTTATGAAGCCTCGCGGCTAAAAAAATGGCTTTCAAACAGATGCGGCACACGTTTGCGCGCATCTAAAATACAAATCGTATACTGCAATGCACTAACCTTTTGGCTAATAAATGTCAAATATACAAATAAACGGAATAATTCAATATAAAGTATGCTCGTCTTTTATAAAATGACGTTGCCGGCGTGCAATATGTTACATTTTGCGTTAAATTAATATCATTACGCGCAAAATTAATACAACATAAGTTTACTTAACGTGCATGCAATATACATATTATAGGCTTAGTGTAAAAAACTTTTTAAAGCATTTTTCTTCTATTGTAGCAATGCATAATAATTTTACACTTATGTTGTCATATTACAGCTAATTTGCGTCTTGATGGCTTTTGCAATTGAACATTTGCAGCATGGATGTTTTTAAAGAGTGCAATAAAGCGTTGCTGTGTGTTTTGAGGTGAGGGTTTGCGCAAGGTGGTTTTAAACCACTAATGACCATAATGCTGCCTTTTGACTCAATTAATATTAAATTGGCAATAAGTTTTGCCACAAATTCGCCGAAAAAGCATATTTCGGTTAAATAGAAGATATGAAACGAATACTTACATCGATCTTTTTGGGCTTGCCTTTTTTTGCCTTTGCCCAAACCTATAGCCCTGTAGAAATTGCCCGTTACAAACAGCAGGCTGCATCGGTAACTATCATCCGCGATAATTACGGCACCCCGCACATCTATTCAAAAACCGATGCGGGTGTAGTGTTTGGGCTGATGTACACCCAGGGCGAGGATAATTTTAAAGGTATAGAACGTAATTATCTTTACCAGCTTGGCCGCCAAAGCGAGGCGGATGGCGCTGCGCCTTTATATACCGATGTACAGCTGCAGCTAATTGCAGATAGTGCCGACGCCATAAAAGATTATAAAACAAGCGCTCCATCCTTTAAAAAACTGCTGGATGCCTTTGCGGATGGGCTTAACTATTACCTGTACAAGCATCCTGAGGTAAAACCACTTGTATTCAAAAAATTTAAACCCTGGTTTGCGCTGATGTTTACCGATGGCAGCGTGGCTGCTACCGAAACAGGCGATATCACCGCAAAGGAAACCGAAGCTTTTTATGGCAGTGCTGCCAATACGGTAGGGGCATTGTACAAGCCGCAAAGCATCATTAACACGCACCAGGAACGGGAAACGGGTTCCAATGGCTTTGCCATTTCGCCCTCTCGCACCGCAAGCGGGCATGCTATGCTTTATATAAACCCGCATGTGCCGTTTTATTTCCGCAGCGAAGTTGGCCTGCACAGCCAGGAAGGCTTGGATGCTTACGGCGCAGTTACCTGGGGGCAATTTTTCATTTACCAGGGCTTTAACAGCCACTGCGGCTGGATGCACACCAGCAGCTATGCCGATGTTGGCGATATGTATGCCGAAACCGTGGTTAAAAAAGATGGCCAATGGTTTTACCAATACGATGGACAGCTGAAGCCGGTAACCGTTAAAAAACTAAAAATGATTGTTAAAAAAGGCGACGGTACAGCGCAACAAAACATCACCGCGTACTATACACATCATGGCCCGGTACTGGCTGCCCGCAATGGCAAATGGCTGGCACTAAAACACTATAACCGCTCGTACAAGGCTTTGCTGGAGTCGTGGCTGATCACCAAAGCAAACACGTTGGCCGAATATAAAAAGGCCATGCGCTTGCTGGCAAACACCAGCAACAACACCGTTTATGCGGATGATAAAGGCAACACCGCTTTTTGGTACGGCGATTTTATGCCCAAACGCGACCCAAAACTCAACTGGGCCATCCCGGTAGATGGCAGCACATCTGCCACCGAATGGCAGGGGCTGCACAGCCTGGATGAACTGGTGCAGGTGCATAACCCGGCCACGGGGTATATTCAAAACTGTAATTCATCGGTATTTACATCGGCCGGCGCGGCCGGCCCCGATAAAAGCAAATACCCGCTTTACATGGCTCCCGATGACGAAAATTTTAGGGGCATTAACGCCATCAGGCTTTTTAAAGATGCTAAAGGCCTCACCCTTGACGGGCTGATAGCAAAAGGGTACGACCATTACCTGGCAGCATTCGACGAGTTGTTGCCGCCGCTTTTTAAGGCTTATGATGCCGCCCCCGATAGCCTTAAAGCCAAACTTGCCGAACCCATTGCCATCCTGAAGGCCTGGGATAGGCGCAGCGCTGCAAACTCGGTAGCAAGCACCCTTGCTGTTGAGTGGGGTACGCTGGTGTTTAGGGCCATGCCGCCACCGCAGCCCGGCGAAAATAGTTACATTGTAAAACGCCTGAAAGAACTGCTGCAAACCCTCCCGGCAAGCAACCACCTTGATATGCTGGGAAAAGCATTAAACAGCCTGCAAAGCCGCTACGGCACCTGGCAGGTGCAATGGGGCGATATAAACCGCTACCAGCGCCCCGCCGACGGAGTAACCTTTGACGATAAGCAGCCGAGCCTGCCGGTAGGGGCAACCTCATCAAACTTTGGGCAGCTGCCATCCTTTGTAAGCCGGGTAATGCCGGGCACGCAAAAGCGTTACGGCTACTCGGGCAATAGCTTTATAGCCGCTGTGGAATTTGGGCGTATAGTAAAAGCAAAAACTATTATTACGGGCGGGCAATCGTTTGATGCCGCATCGCCAAACTTTACCAACCAGGCGCAGGGCTATATTGATGGGAAATTTAAGGATGTATTATTTTACAAAGGCGATGTATTGCGGCATGCTGTAAAAACCTACCATCCGTAATTTTAATTACTGCCGTATTTGTGTAAATTGGTGCCACCAAAACCCGTCTCATTTGAAATTTTTTTACGCCCTTGTATTCGTATTATCTGTCACCATTTTAAGCATTAAAGCTAATGCTCAAACATCACGCTATGGCCAAATTGATACCGCCGACCTTAAACTAACCTCCTGCGATTTTGATAAGGGGGCAAATGCAATGGTGCTGTTTGACGTGGGTAAAATAACCTATACTAAGTATGAAGCCCTGGTAATGGAACGCCACAGGCGGATAAAGATTTTTAACGATAAAGGCACCAGCGAAGCCAATATACGTTTGGAATATTATGGCGGGCACAGCATCGAAGATATTAAGAACGTTGAGGCACAAACTATAAACCTGGCGGGCAATAAGATTGTTATAACACCTTTAGATAAAAAACTTATTTATACCATAAAGGTTGATAAGCAACGTCGCGCTATTGTGTTTACATTGCCAAACGTTAAGGCGGGATCTGTTATCGAAGTTAAATACACCTTTAAAACAGATTATGGAGCAAACTACCCCAATTGGCTTTTTCAGGGGGTGATACCCACCCGTTACAGCGAATTAAACGCCGACCTGATACTTAGGTACAAATTTAATGTCATTAAAAAAGTGACACAAAAGTTTGTTAATGATACTTCCTTTAGGGTGAAAGATAGCTTTACGCGTACAAACGTATGGAGCCTTAAAAATATACCTGGCTTTAGGGTAGAGCCCTATATGCACTCGGTAGAAGACAATGTGCAGGGCATTTATTTTAAACCTGCGCGCATGTTTAGCTTTTGGGATGCAATAGCCAGGCAGATAATAGATGATGAGGATTTTGGCCGCCAGCTAAAATTGCCGCTGGATAAGGAAGCGCAATTAATTGCTGATGCAAAAGACCTTACAACCGACGACGAAAAAATAGCCTATCTGTTTAATACCGTTAAAAACACCATGAAATGGAACGAGACGGATAAATGGTATGCGGAGGACGGTATTCAAAAAGCATGGCTTAGCAAAACCGGCAACGCTACCGAGATCAACCTTATTTTGTACCACCTGTTAAAATCGATAGGCGTAAAGGCCACCTTGTTGGTGCTGGGCACGCGCGGGCACGGCGAGATCGAAACCGGCAACCCCAGTTTTGGGCGGTTAAACAAAACGGTGGTACGGGTGCCTATCGATTCGCTTAACTTTTACGTGATGGATGCATCGGGTAAATATAATACCTATAACGATACACCATACGAGTTGTTAGGGCTGAATATGCTGACGATTGACCCTGATGTGAGAAAAACCGATGTGATACAGCTTAAAACGGCAGTTCCTTCGAAAGAAGTGGTTTTTGTAAATGCCAAAATAAACCCGCAGGGCCAGCTGGAAGGTACTGTTCAAAAAACAAGCTCAAACTATAAGCGCACCAGCAAGCTGGAATTGTTTGATGATATAGGCGAAAAAAAATATATAAAGGATGAACTGGAAGAGGGGAATTCTAATTTAAAGGTAAGCGGGCACAAGTTTATTGATATGGAGGTAGACACGCTGCCACTGCGCGAGGATTTTGATTTTAAGCTGGAACTAACCGGTTCTGACGATAACTATATTTACGTTAACCCCAACCTGTTTACCGGGCTTGGGCAAAACCCATTTTTAAGTGAAAGCCGCTTATCCGATATAGATTTTATATACCTTAATACGTACTCTATAAACGGTAGGTACACCGTACCCGCTGGCTATAAAATAGATGTAATGCCGAAACCCCTTACCATTGTTATGCCGGATAATAGCATAACCTTTAAACGGTTTGTTGGCGAGTTTGAAGGGGCCGTAATCGTTAATTATGCCATAAGCTTTAAGAAAACAAAGTATGCAAGGGATGATTACCCCGAACTTAGGGAATTTTATAAAAAAATGTACGAGTTGCTGAATGAGCAGGTAGTATTGAAAAAGAGTTAAGCCTTTCATAAGCTTAAGTACTAAGCGCCGGCCCTCAAACTTTTCGTGCTAACCATATCTGTTTCAAATTAACCGGCCGGCACAGTTTTATTTACCGCAGCGTTTTATTATATTGGTTGCACCAAACCAATCATGTGAAGAAAATCCTTACACTCGCCTTTGTTTTATGCTGCCTTACATTAAAGGTTTACGCGCAAACCTCGGTATTTGGCGAAGTAGACACCGCTGACCTTAAAATGCCTTTGTGCAGCTTTGATAAGGGGGCAAACGCTATGATTCTTTTTAGCCTTGGCAGTATAGATTATGTTGGGTACGACGGGCTTGATATGATGGTGCATAAACGCATTAAGATATTTAATGAAAAAGGCTTGCCACAAGCAAACGTACGGTTGGTTTACGCAAAAGGAGAGCAGATAACCGATGTGCAGGCCGTAACAGTTAACCTGGTAAACAATAAGGCCGAGGCAACCGTTTTAGACAGGAAACTGGTATACACGCAAAACCTTGATAAGCAACACAAGTCCATTATATTTACAATGCCCGACGTTAAAGCCGGCAGTGTAATAGATATTAAATACACCTGGCATACACGGCACGATGTTAACTACCCCAGCTGGCTTTTCCAGGATTTGATGCCTGCACGCTTTAGCCAGCTGGTGGCCAACATGCGTAACGTTTCGGCATTTAATATCATCAAACGTACTACGCAGCGGTTTTCTATCGATACGGTGTTTAGTTCCACGGCCATTGGTTTTAAACATATTTGGGCCTTAACCAACATCCCTGGTTTTAGGGTAGAGCCTTACATGAGCTCTATCGAGGATAATTTCCAGGGCATTTATTTTAAGCCGCGAAACTTTAGCGCTAATTGGGTGCAGGTAGGCATTCAAATGTATTTCGAACCCGAATTTGGCGGGCAGTTAGCTATCCCAATTGACGGCGAAAATGATATCGTAGCAAAGGCAAAGAGTTTAAAAACCAATAACGAAAAGGTAGCCTATATTTTTAATACGGTTAAAAGCACCATCAAATGGAACCACATTAACCACTGGTACACCGAAGACGGCATAAAAAAAGCATGGGAAAATAAAATAGGCAACGCAACCGAAATAAACCTGATACTATACAGGCTGCTGCATTTGGCGGGGATACGTTGTTCGCTATTGGTGCTGAACACGCGGGAGTACGGCGAGATAGAGATAAATAATCCCGGCGTAAGCCGCCTTAATAAGGCGGTTGTAAAGGTGCCGGTAGATGCTTTTAATTTTTACGTGATGGATGCTTCGGGCAAGTTTAACACTTATAACGTTACACCCTCCGATCTGCTTAACCTTAACATGCTCACTATCGACCCGGACGGCAAGGTGCCGCAGATCATCCGTGTAAACACCGAAGGTTATTCGCAAAACCGCGTTTCGGTAACCGGTGCTATCAATGCAGGGGGCACAGTAGAAGGTAATGTGGATATTACCAGCTCGAATTACGAACGCACCAATACCCTGGTAAACCATGATAAGCTTGGCGATAAAAAATATACCGATGAAGTGCTAACCGGGGGCAACAACATGCTGAAGGTAAGTAACCTTGAATTTAAAAATATGGAGAATGACACCCTGCCATTGCAGGTGGCTTTTAATTTTAAACAGGAGCTTACCGAATCGGACGATAAGTATATTTACTTTAACCCCAACCTGTTTAGCGGGCTGGGGCCAAACCCATTTGTTAACGAGTTACGCCTTTCTGATATCGACTTTATCTTCACCAAGGTATATTCCATTAATAGCAGTTATAAATTGCCTGCAGGGTTTAAAATAGACGCAATGCCAAAGGCGGTTACGCTAATTATGCCCGATAATAGCATCACCTTTAAAAGGTCCCTTGGCCAGGTTGATGGCATGCTGATGGTGAGATACGTTATCAATTTTAATACAACCCGTTACCCGCGCGACCAATACCCCGAGCTGCGGGAGTTTTATAAAAAAATGTACGAGTTGCTGAATGAACAGGTGGTGTTGAAAAAGGGCTAAAGTTTTGTACGCTCCCTTAAACCAATGCCGGCTGATAAACTCGTTAAAAATAAATTATATTTGTTGTGGTCAACAAAATGAAGAGATACCTTTTTATACTGCTATTGCTTTGCCTGGGGGTTAGCGCCAATGCCCAAAGTATTACGTTTTACGACTTATCTAACCTCACCAACCTTACTGATGGCGAGGCGCATACCTATTTAACGCTTGGCAGGGTGTTTAAGCACCAGTATATTGAACAAGTGAACGGCCAACAAGTAGAGCATTTCCGCTCGGTTAACCCCAATTTAAAAGAGCAGACCATAATCATAGGCGTAAACAAAGTGCTAAATAGCCACACGGTGTTACGCAGTATTACCTACACCTCGCGCGATCCGCAACATATCGTAAACCTGGTGGGGCAGGCCAGCCGCAGGCTTACCCTGCAGTTTCAGGGTGCCGATGCTAATAATAATATTTACGTTTTCGATAACGATTTTTACCGCGTATCTATGTACATCAGTACCACCGAAAACAAAGGCTCGGTACAAATAGATCAAAAAGAATACATCGGGAATTGATCCGCAAAGCTCTTTTATTTCCCCAACAGTGCTGGGTCGAACATGGCCTTGTCAATCACTGCGTTTGGCACTATATCTTTATATGTTTCTGTTTGCAGCAGCTTATCGTTGATTAAAAATTTGCAATAGGTTTCGCTCCAGGTGCCGCCTTTCAGTGCGGTGTGCTGTTCAAAAGTGGCTTCTTCCTTGCCGTTTTTATCGTACTTAAAATAGCGCACGGCTACCAGTTTGGCTTTATCTATCCAAAGCTGGTTTACCTGTTCGCCGTCTTTATCGGCACCCAAAACATATACGGGTTTGCCATTATAGGTATCCTCATGAAACTTGGCCAGGTCGAATTTCAGTTCGGCAAAATGGGCCAGCACCTCGTCCATCGGTTTAAAGTACATCCCGCCTAAAAAGAAGATCAATTCGTTCTCTGCCTTATCTGCGCGTACCACTTTATTGGCACGGAACACGTACGATGAATCGCCCCGGTATATAACGCCGTTGCCGGTTTTTTCGCCAAAATCAATCCGTAGCCTGTCCGGGTACACAATATGCTCGTACCAGGTATCGGTACGGGCAACAGTATCGTTGCGGTAGCGCTGCGTGGTTTGTGTAAACGCAAGCGAGGTGTGCCATTTACCATGGTATTTGGCATACATTTTCTCCAGCACGGCGGTGCTGCTTAGCTTGGGGCCGCTAAAGGCCGATAGCGATATTAATGCGGTTACAATTAAGGCTTTCATGCGTGTGTTTGGTTTATTAATGAATGTTAGTTACAGCCCCGGCTTTTTTGCCATGCCGATAAGGTTTACATCAACCAGTTCCAGCCCGGTTACCATGTGCTGCACCGTTTCTTTATATTTTTTAAAATGAGGCGTTTCTATATGCAGTTTGTAGGCTGCGGTATCGGCGTAGATCTCCAAAATGGTGATGTGCGCCGCATTGGTTTTATCGGCAACGGCATAATAGGTGAGTACGCCCGGTTCCAGGCGTACCGCAGTGGCCATCTGCTCTTTAAGCGCAGCGTTGTATTTATCCAGCTGCGCTGGGTCAACCGTTATTTTTGCCAGCCTAACCATTTGTTCTTTTTGTTGTGCCATTGTTTTTGGACTATAAATGAACATACCAGCAACGGTCATTACTATAAGTAAGTACCTGTGGTTGAATTGTTTGATTTGTGTTTTAGGCATTTGATCTGAATTAATAGGCCAATTGCTTAGTTGCATAAGCTTTTGGCAATGCGTTTACTTCTGAAATAATTTATAATGCCGGCAAAGGGCATAAACCCCGCCGCCTTCCCAAGCGACATGATATTGAGGTAAGCGTCGCCACCCTCAAACAGGCAATTAACAGACACTATAAAACCGAGATGCCTTGGGATTTGCTCATATCGCACAAACCGATTAGTGCTTTGCATTACGTTTAAGCGCTCAAACCTTCTATGTAACTCTTTCTCCATTGCCGCTTTGGTACTCCTGTTCCCGTCAAATTTTATTTTGACAGTTAGGTGCATTACCACCATATCTAACCCCGTGTAAGCAATTGAAAGTATACCTAATGAGATAAAAATAGTATCAGGTATTTTATAACCGATAACTACCGACGCACCGGCTATGGCTAAAACACCTAACATAATTGCTCCAATAAAATAGCAACCCAAATAATCGAAAACCAAGCTAACAGTAGGCTTATAAGTAAGCCGGTGCTTTCTTATGCTTTTTTCGACGTTTAATTGGTGAAAGGAATCCGATATCACTATACCGCCGATAACTCCTCATACGCCGCCCCTAAACTGCGCTGTATGCCATCACCCTGCCAAAGCGTTACGCCGGGGATCGCAGTCGCAGCCAGTATTTCTTCTTTGGTTTTACCTGCTTTTATGCTGCTTTCTACAAAGGCAACCAGTTTCTCCATATAATCCTGCATTTGTTTTATATCCTCTACAGTACCCGTAACCTTTAAAGGCTCAAAGGCGTGGCCGAAAACATATTTGGTGTTTTTATCAAACTGTTTAGTAGCGGCTTCCAGCACTTTTGCCCAATTTTTGCAGGATGCGCCTGCGCCGCGGTCGATAAACGGATGCATTTTGTTGAACACCAAATCGCCGGTGTGTACAATATTGGCATGCTCAAAGTGGATAAACGCATCGCCATTGGTATGGCCCGGGCCAAAGTAGTGCCCGCTGATGGTTTCGTCGCCTACTTTTACTTTCCATTTATCTGTAAAGGTGGTATCCGGGTAAAGCTGCTGGTCCTCTTTTTTCTGTTTTGCTGCCGATGCTTTCTGGTTTACCAGCGAATTGGCCTGCGCCGCCACGTTTTTGGCGATTCCCTTAAAGGCAATGTTGCCGCTGGTATGGTCGCCATGGTGGTGGGTATTGATGAGCCATTGCACAGGTTTATCGCTTTTCCTTTGCAGTTCAGTTATCAGGTGTGGCGCCGTGTTAGGGAACTGCGCGTCAACCACCACAATGCCTTCCTTATTCACCATCCAGGCGATGGTACCGCCCTGCTCAATAAATATACCCACGTTATTGCGCAACGGGATAATCTGGAAGGTAGGGTCGGCCAGTACCGAGGCAAAACTGCGGTTCCCCAAAAACGATAATGCACCCGCCGCAATAGCGGTATTCCTTAAAAATTCTCTGCGTTCCATATAATAGAATAGTTATTTAGTTCATAGATGATGGTTGATAGCCGATGGTTCATAGCTCATAGCCAATGTAAGAATAGTAGTATTTATTAGCAAGTTTCCAGCTAATTCTGCCATCAACTATCATCTATAAGCCATTAAATAAATTAATATTGATGAAATGCCTGCGATACAAACTCCAGCACCACCGGTAACGATGCACGCCAGTAGGTCCAATTATGGGCACCATCGCGGATGCGGTACTCATGCGGGATGTCTTTCTTGCGCATCAGGTTATGCACCAGTCCGTTGCCTTCGTACAAAAAGTCGTCGTCGCCACAGTCGATAAACCAGCGCACAGCTTTCTTGTTGGCATCGGGCATGGCGTTTATCAAGGGCATTACGCTGTATTTGTTATAAAAGCTATTGATGGTGCTATCGGCAAAAGTAACATTGGGGTTGCTTCGGGTTATGCCGGTTTTCGCATCCTCCAATGTAAGAGAGCCCGTGGCCGCGCTTAGCGGACAGGCAGAGGAGAATAACTCCGGATGGTGCAGGGCGTACACAAAGCTGCCGCCGCCGCCCATGCTTAAGCCGGCAATAGCGCGGAAACGCTTTTCGGCTTTTACGCGGTATTTTTTCTCTACGTAGGGGAGGAGTTCGGTAAAAAAGAAATCCTCGTAATTCCAGTCGCCTTTTATATCGTTAAAATAGCCACGCCTGCCGGTGTTGGCATCGGGCATTACAATGATCATGGAGGTAGCCACGCCATCGCGGATGGCCTTATCGGTGATGTTTTGCACTTCGCCAAATTGTACCCAGCCGGTTTGGTCGTCGCCGGCGCCATGCAGCAGGTAAAGTATAGGGTAGCTGCGGCCGCTGGTTTCGTAATCGGGTGGCAGGTAAATGGCAAACTTGCGTTCGCTCTTAAGTATTTTACTGTTTACGGTTAGGTTATCAAATACTTTGCTGGTTTGCGCAAACAGTACAACAGGGCAAAGCATCAGCAATGCGGCTAAAAGTTTTTTCATCAGGTTAAGTTTATAATTTGGTTTGCTGCAACCGGGGTTTATTGCAGGGCAGATAAATTTAGGCAAAAACTTTAGAATTAACCACCTTTTATACGTTGAATAATTTTGCTATAGAGCGAGTTATCAGGTTTTGTAATCTGTAAGTGATATTCCTGTTCTTCTATTATTTTAGGATGATTAAAAAGTTGCAGGTCTGTTAGCGTGCTATCCGCTTCTTGCAACTGAAAGTATATTGTATCGGTTACATAGGTAGAAATATTAATTGCATGAGATATGTCACCATCTATCAAATACGCTAATAAGTCTAAAACGGCCGTGCATGCATTTAAAGCATAGCTTACACCCCCATCGCCAAAATCTTCGGTATCGGGTGTTATCATATCTATAACATCTATGAGCCTTTTTGTATTAAAGTTTTTAATGCCTTTCAGATGTTTATTTGCGTCACAGTAGTCAATGGCTTCCTGTAGCAAATTAGGGTCGCCCCATTGGTTACATACAGAGAAAAAAACATAATCCGGGTAAAGTTTCCTGCACACGTATAGCCCAAATTCTACGGTACGGTATGCGGGTAGTGCGCTCAACTGTTTGGCCAGTTTTTTATAAAACTCTTCGTGTATCACTTTAGGTATTGACTATTTGGAACTAAAGTAGAAATTGTTGTTATATAAGTTGAGAATCTTTTTTGTTAAGTTTCGGGCGTTCCCTGCGGGCCAGGCTATCCGTTCCAACTCCTCATTCCACGCCGCTGATAGAAGCGGCGCTTCATTCCGGGGTTTCCACTACTATCCTTAACGCGGAGCTCGAAGATTTGACAACTTTTAAAATTCGTCAAATATTTATTGGCGAGGTCGGAATTTGATGTTGTGAGCCGGTTTAGGTCGATTTTAAGAAAGGCACAGAAAAGCACAGAAAATTGAAGAAAAACACCCATTTTTTTGCGCCATTATTGCAAAAACACGGAGATTTTAGAACGTGATTTTTGTTGTTGAGCCTGTATCGCTTGGGCCTGCCATCCCGTAATGTAATTAATAAACCAGGTGAAAATATTAAAAACTGATCTTATGATACGCAAAACTCCGCTGCTGCTATGCTTATTAATTATCGCCCTTCTTTCCTGCAATAAAGACGGTGTAGATCCCGGCGAGGGTAAGAGCCTGGTGCTTACCCCCGCCGAGCAACAAAAAGTAGCAGCGGATAATGCGTTCACTCTCAAGCTGTTTAAAGAAATTATCGCCTCCGAAGGCAGCGACCAAAACCAGTTTATGTCGCCCCTAAGCGTAAGCTTCGCTATGGGGATGACGGCCAACGGCGCCAAAGCAGAAACCCTCACCGCCATCAACAACACCATGGATTTTAACGGGTTTAACCAGGCAGCTATCAACAGTTATTACAGTAAGCTAATGACGGAACTGCCTAACCTTGAGCCAAATACGCAATTGAAAATAGCCAACTCGATATGGTACCGCCAGGGCTTAGAGGTACTGCCGGCATTTATAGATGCCAATACCGTCAGCTACCAGGCAAAGGTACAAGCGCTGGATTTTGCCGACCCTGCCGCCAAAAACACCATCAATAGCTGGGTAAACGAAAAAACTAACGGCAAGATACCCAGCATTATAGACGCGATAAGCAACGATGCGCAGATGTTTTTGATCAACGCCATCTACTTTAAAAGCGTATGGAAAACCAAGTTTGATGCCGGCGCGACCAAAAAACGCAGCTTTACACTGCCCGGCGGCAGCACCGTACAGACCGACTTTATGGCCGGCAAAATAGACTATAACAACAACCTCATAACCGAGGATGGCAAAACCACCATCATAGCCGAGTTCCCCTACGCACACGATCGGTTCAGCATGGTGACCGTATTGCCGCCGCCGGGTGTTTCGGTTAAACAGCTGATAGCCAGCATGGATGCTGCCAAATGGAGCAGTTGGATGGCGGGGCTTGGCGCACAGCAAAGCCAAATTTATTTGCCTAAATTTAAGTTCAGCTATTCAAAATCTCTAAAGGACCCGCTAATAAACCTGGGCATGGGCAATGCCTTTAGCGATGCCGCCGATTTTACTGGCATACGCGCCGCAGGCGAGTTAGCTATAACCGATGTAAAACACAAAGCATTTGTAGATGTAAACGAACAAGGCACCGAAGCCGCCGCAGCAACCTCGGTAGAAATTGGTTTTACCTCCGCGGGGCCTATATCCACCCTGGAGTTTAACCGCCCCTTCCTTTTCGTTATCCGCGAAATGAAAACCGGGCTGGTACTGTTTGCCGGGGTGGTGAATAACCCATTGTTGGGCGGGGAGTGATGAATTTACCCCCTGTCATTCCGAGTAAGCGATAGCGACGAGGAATCTTGTTAGACAAGCAAAGCAGACATGCAAGGTGGCGAACATTACATGAACAACAATATTTTTCACTTCGTTCAAGAGATAGTTCTCCCTCGTACCTCGGGTCGGAAATGACAGGAGATTACGCTACGACTCCACCCATCAACGGATCGGTAAAGCTGTGTTGTCCGGTTTCTACGCGACCGGCGTAGCGTTTCTCAAAATTGGCATACCCTTTAACTTTTATGCTGAAATCGTACCAGCCGTGGTTTTTCTGCAGATTTAAAACCAGCGGGATAAACCTGGCTGCGTTATAAACTGTACGGGTAAGCGGCGCACTTTTATAAGCATTGTCGATAATCTCGACCATTAGGGGCTTGCTGCTGCCCGAGCTCAGTGCTATTTGTATATTGCCGCTTAGCTTTTTCCCTGCAGCATCGTGCTGGTATTGTACGTCAGTGTTTACGTCCGGGTCCTGCGCGTTGCCTTTGTATTCGCGGTAAAAACCGTTGGGGCCGTATACGCGCAGGTGGTATTGGTTGCCTTCAAAATCATTCAATTCCCATTCATCGCTCAAGCTGTCACCGGCGGTAAGCGCATAGCCCCAGTTACGCGCAGCCTCTAATTGTTTTGGATCGTGCAGGCTTGCGTGCTTACCCGGGGCATAAACATTAAACGGTGCGCCAATGGCTTGTTTGCCAAATACCTTATCGCCCGCTTCAAATTTAATGTTGAAGGATTTTTTATCCTCGCTCAAATTGCCATCGGCATACAACTCGTAGGGCAGGCAATAGGAATGCTTAATGCCTGTTTCCTGCTTTGGCATCAATGGTGATGCATGGCGGTTGGCCTTGATCGATACGATCTCTGCCTGGTTAAGCTTTTTAAAGGTGGGCAGTTTTTTGAATTTTGCTTTGTGGATGCCCTCCACATACTTTTCCATATCTAAAAATAACGGGTTGGTAATTGGCTCTCCATGATACGGGCGGAAGGCAGAGGTAAGGTCGCCGCAGATAGTACGGCGCCAGTCGCTAATGTTAGGCTCTTTTATATCCTTGCCGGTTTTATGGCTCAGGAATTTCTCTAAAAACATGAGGCAGGAGGTATGGTCGAAAACCTCGGAGTTCACCCATCCGCCACGGCTCCAGGGCGAAGCAATTACCATTGGTACACGGTAGCCAAGCCCGATAGCACTTTCGCGGTCGTAATGGGTAGGGAAGTCTTTGCGTTCCTGCTCCTGCTCCAAGGTTACAAACTCTACGCGGGTATCAATTCCTTCTGATACTTTGCCTGTACCCTCTTTATGCGAATGTGGTGCAACAAAGGGCGGGATATGGTCAAAGTAACCATCATTCTCATCGTAGTTCAATACAAAAATAGTTTTCTTCCATACTTCGGGGTTTTGGGTGAGTATATCCAAAACTTCAGATACATACCAGGAGCCGTACCAGGGCGCGCCGGGATGGTCGGAGAAATTCTCGGGTGCTACCAGCCAGGATACCGTCGGCAGTTTGCCGGTTTTTACATCCTGCCTAAACTGGTACAACACATCACTTTTTGGTACTTGTGCCTCGCGCGGCGTACCGTTGTCATCATATTTCAGCGTGGTTAATTCGCGGTATTGCGGATTGTTGCGGTTGGTATCAAAACCTTTTTGGTGAAGATTTTTCTCTTTTTGCGATAGCTTGTTAAATGCCCCCGGCTCCAAAAGCTTCGGGTTATTTTTAATGTCTGCTAGTTGCTCCTGCATCCATTTTAATTCGCGCTTTAGCTGCTTCGCTTTTTTATCATCCGCAGGCAGGGCACTTATCTTCTGTTCGGTGTCAGTTATTTTACCGGGTAATACCTCCAGCATTTTTTTACGAAAAATGGTGTGCTTATCATGCAGCTTTACGTTATACTGCTCAAAAAACTCCAGCGGGTTATCGGTAAAATTTGATAGCCAGGCATCCTGCTCGCCCTCGAAACCGGTAGGAACGCTTACCTCATTCTGGTAACATTTCCAGCTGATATTGTTATCCTCCAGCCTCTCGGGGAAGGTGGTCCAATTCAGGGTGCCAAAATCGGCATCCTCATTCCACACCCTCGGGCGCGATTTTTCGTTTTGCTCTTCCCGTATCGTACCCGACCAAAAGAACAGCCTGTTGGGCGTAGTGCCTGTAAGCGATGAGCAAAAATTCTGGTCGCAAACGGTAAATGCATCTGCCAGCGCATAGTTAAAGGGCAGGTCGGCACGGGTATGGTAACCCAGGGTAAGCGGCATGTCCTTATAATCGGGGTTGCCCGATTTTTTTTCTACCAGCCACTGGTCGAATTTGCCATCGTTACGCGCATTTACCTGGTTGGTCCAGCTGTGCGGCAGCGAGTTCATCCAGGTAGCTTTGGTGTTTTTTATATCAAGGTGGAAAGGGGCGAAAGTTTCGCCTTTCTCGTTGGATTGCAGCCACACAGGATTTTTATTTGGCAGATCGATAGCACGCGGGTCGTTATAGCCGCGGACGCCTTTCAGCATCCCAAAGCAATGATCGAAGGAACGGTTCTCCTGCATCAGGAAAACAATATGCTCGGCATCCCGCCAGGTACTGCCAATTTTAGGGTTTATGGCCAGCGCTTTTTGGATAGATGGCGGTAAAATACTGCTTAAGCCGGCCGCGCCCGTAAGTAAGGCTGCTTTTTTTAGGAAATCTCTGCGGGAATCTAACATGAGGTAAATATATTAAACAAGTTTTAAACCTTTCTTTATAGCGATGGGTTTCAAACCCATCGCTATAAAGAAAGGAACAGCAAGGTTATGAATACACTGTTAACTGTAAATAATATAAATGTGAACCTTACAGTTAAGCATAAAAATCACTAATTTTCGGGCTCTATAAAGTAATACAATCATTATGCGGAAACTTACACTCATTTGCCTGTTATTTTTAACAGTAGCACTAAACACTTTTGCCCAGCAGACACCTTATGTGCCCACTGCGGATAACCTGGCTGCGCGCAAAAAATTCCAGGAACTTAAATTTGGCTTGTTTATCCATTGGGGCATTTACAGCATTTTGGGCGATGGCGAGTGGGTTATGCACGAAAAGAAAATCCCCTACAATAGTTATAAACGCCTGGCAGATTTCTTCAACCCGCAGGCGTTCGATGCAAAGGAATGGGTTGCATTTGCCAAAAAGGCCGGGATGAAGTACATTACTATCACCTCGCGTCACCACGATGGGTTTAGCATGTTCGGCACAAAGATGTCGCCTTATAATATTGTAGATGCTACCCCTTACCATAAAGATCCACTAATGGAACTGGCGAAAGAATGCGAAAAGGAGGGTATCGAGCTGCATTTTTATTATTCATTGCTGGATTGGGGCAGGGCCGATTACGCTTTCGGCAGCCAAATAGTTGATGGCAAACCGGTAAAAGGCGATTGGGATAGCTATATCAAATTTATGAAAGACCAGCTTACCGAACTTATCACCAAATACCCTGCGGTAAAAGGGATCTGGTTCGACGGGCATTGGGAGCGGAGGAATGTTAACTGGCATTACGACGAGATATATGGGCTGATACATAAACTAAACCCGGCTATCTTAGTAGGTAATAACCACCATATGGAACCGATAGCTGGCGAAGATTTCCAGATGTTTGAGAAAGATTTGCCAGGTGCCAATACTAACGGTTTCAGCGGCGAATCAAAAATTGGCAAACTGCCCTTAGAAACCTGCGAAACCATTAATAACAGCTGGGGCTTTAATATCACCGACCGCAGTTTTAAATCATCAAAGCAGATTATCCACTACCTGGTTAACGCTGCCGGCAGGGATGCTAACTTTTTGCTGAATATTGGCCCGATGCCAAACGGCAAAATACAATCTGAATTTACCGATACGCTGGCCATAGTAGGTGCCTGGGTGCAAAAGAACGGCGAAAGTGTGTACAATACCCGTGGAAGTTCGATGCCTCCGCAACCCTGGGGCGTAATGACGGTGAAGGGCAAGAACCTTTATGCACATGTTACTACTGCACCATCGCAGCCATATATATTCATCCCGCAGATGAAGGAAAAGGTGAACAAGGTTGTTTTGTTGGGTAGCGGCGCCGCGCTTAAATTTAAGCAACAGCCCGAAGGCGTATTTATTTTTACCAATGGCGTTACTATAGACCCTATTGATATGATTGTAAAATTAACGGTGAACTAAGTAAACGCGAATTTCACTAATTGAGGCAAATTTCGCCGATTTTAGAAAGGGAGATTTGTCAGCTTTTAAAGTTGACAAATCTCCCTTTTCTATTTAAACTGCCTCTGTTTCCACTTCTATAGGTACAAATTCTTCATCGGCGCTTGGGCCGTAGCTGCCGGGTATTGGGATATCCAACAGGCGCAGGTAAACGCCTAATTGCGCGCGGTGATGGATTATTTGCGAGATGGTGAGGCGAATCACTTGCCATTTCTTCTCGCGGCTGTAAATTTCGCGGCCGTTACGCAGTGTCCAGGTATCGTTCATTAGCCACTCTTTATCGGCCACTAAGGCCTCTAACCCGGCTACAAAAGATCTTTCAAACAATGCCATCAAATCTTCCGTATTGTTGATGATGGTTGGGTTGTACGGTGCTGCGGCAAAATCCAGCTCTTCGGTAGATAGCACCATAGGTATCCAGGTAGGCAGCTCGGCAATATGGGTGGCAAGGCTGCGGATATTCATGCTTTTTGGATGCGGCTTCCAGTCGTATTTATCGTTTGGTATGCGCTCCAGCATTTTGCGGGTGGTTGCCACTTCTGAGTTTAGTTGGTCTAAAAAAAATTCAATGGTTGTCATAGCTTGTTGTTTTTGTTTTGTGATACAAAGAAACCGTGGGGTAATGACAGCCCTATGTCAGCAGTAAAAAAAAGAATTGACAAAAAAAGGCCGTGCAATTTGCATGCACGGCCTTGGGGGTATTAGTATTAACTGATATAAAGAACGAAATAAATAGGAATTATTAATTTGGATTCTTTATCGGCGCGCTACCTGCTGCCGGCGGGTTTAAAACAAATTCATCGGCAGGTACGTCCCAATAATCAAGGAAGTTATAGTTGATGCTCGCATGTGTACTTACCACACCTGTGCTGCCAACAACAACCGCATTAGTTACTCCGCCGCCTTTAGAAGCATCATAAGTGATCCCGTAGCGGCGTGCATCGTAAAATGCAAGCCCTCTAAATACTAATGCAACACGGCGCTCGCTTCTCAGCTGTGCTGTTGCCTGGGCTGCCGTTACTCCGCTACCTGCCAATAGAGCTAAACCAGCTCCCTGCGCTGTGCGCACATTATCTATGCTTTGTAAAGCCGCAGGGACGCTGCCTGTATTAATTAATGCTTCCGCTTTCATCAGTTCATTCTCTTCGTAAGACGGGCCAATAAATAACTCGTAATTGCCTGGTGTTCTGTCGCTAAGTACCTGTACTCCGGCCTGCTTGTTGCTTCCGTCTACTAACTGCCACCTTGTACTAAAAGTGAAACCACCTACCTGATTTAAGTAAGGCGTTACAGCAATAAAGTTATTGCTTAAACGCTTATCGCCAGGTTGGTAGCTTTGAATAAAGCGTTCGCTTATTTTAAAAGTGGTTCCTTTTGGCGGGCCGGTAGTTAATGCGGCTACAGATCCCCCGGTTGCCGAAAAAAAGCCGTTTGATACTGATGTACGGCCCACAAATACATTGTCGGTTGCGGTAATGCCGCTATTAACCAATGTAAGTACAGCACTCCAGTCGGCGGCCGTCATGTCGGACACTTTTTTAGTAGCTACGATATTTCTGGCTTTTAGTGAATTGATGTTGTGTACAAACATTGTCGGTGTTGGTACCGAGCCATGGCCTACCTGTACAAAACTTGGGATAAGTTTAGTCATTACCGCGGTATAATCAGCGGCATTGGTTATGCCGTTCAATAGCCCGGCAGCGGCATCCAGGTTTTTGTTTGATTCGGCTATAAGCGCTACGCTGGTTACATAAGAAGAGGATACGCCGTTAACCTTATCGTTAATAAGGCCCGCATAATATAACGATCCTAATTTGGCATACGCAAATCCTTTCCACCAATAGCACCATGCTTTGATGGTGTTTTTCTTAGCAGTAGCATCACCGCTGAAGGCAATACCATCTACAAGGTCTAACACCTGGTTGCAGGCATTATTTAAGCCATACATGTAAGTCCACTCCAGGTAAAACACGTTTGAAGGGCGTTTATCGCGGGTATTACTGATTCGCAAAACCGATTTCTGCGGTGAGGTGTTAGAAACCTTGGTGCCATCATCAAAAGTGGCATAGTCGGGCAGGTTAACAACGTTTATGTTTATGTTTGATGCTTCTGCTCCAATGTTATCACCCAGCAGTTCATGATATTGAATGCCCTGCGAAAAATAGCTATCGCCCAGCGCATTTAAGCCGTTTAATACAGATGGATTACTGCCGTTAAAGCCGCTTATATAAACACCGCCGGAAGCGAGCGAGATTATGCCCGATTCGGTTTTTGCCTGTTCTAAGGTTGGTGAATTGGGATTTTTTACATCGAGCTCTTTTTTACACGAAACGGCACCCAGTAAAGCCGTCGTTAAAAACAGGGTTGAGAATATTTTAAAATTTTTCATTTCTAATAGTTTGAGGTCAATTAAAATCCAAGATTTAATCCTATTTGATAAGACTTAAGGTTTGGCGACGAACTGTTATCTACACCACGGTCAAACGCCGAATTGGAGTTACCGGTGCTAATTTCAGGATCGAAGCCGGTGTATTTGGTAAAGGTTAACAAGTTGCGGCCGGTAAAGGTTAATTGAACTTTCCTGAATACTTTGTTATTGATCAGCTTCGAAAAATCCCACGCCAGGCTTACGTTCCTTAAACGAACAAAAGAGGCATCTTCATAAAAATAATCTTTTGTACCATTACGGGCCGGGCCGTTACGCGCTCCAAAGTAATCGGCGTATATACTGCGGTAGTAAGCAGTATAAGCGGCAGTTGTGCCGCCGATTGTAACCGGCTGATCGTAATCGCTGCTGATACCGTCACGGTACATCCATTCTTTTGTTTGGTTATACAGATGACTGCCATGTACCCAATCGAACTGAAAACCAAAGCTTAACTGTTTATAGTTGAAGCTATTAATGAATGATATGTTAAATTTAGGGTTAGGATCGCCAAAAGAATAGGCTTCGTTGGTGAATTGTACACCTTTGGTAGTTTTATTAACTACCCTCCCGTTTACAATTTCATAGTCGCCCAAGTCGGCATCAGCAATATATCTAACACCCGCCTGGTTAACTTCGGTAAGGCTGGTTAACGCTTTGTAACCATAGATCTGGCCTATTTTGGTACCCGGGTTTAAAGTTAGCTGGGTGCTGCCTGCCGAGCTGGCCAGGATTATTGTAGGGCCATTGATGGCATCAATTTTAGATGTTTGATGGCTAAAGTTGGTAGTTACATTCCAGTTAAAATCTTTACTCCGTAAAACGTAAATACTTAGGGAAGCCTGGAAACCACTGGATGAAAGTTCGATGGCATTATTTCTGATTGTACCGGCCCCCGTTGATGGTGGCACAGCAACATCGTATATAACGTCAGTCCCTTTACGTGTCCAATATGTAGCGCTCAGGTTAAATGATGATAACCAGTTACCTGTAAACCCGTTTATCGCTAAGTCGGTACCATACTCTATCTCTCTTGATACCTCTACGTTCAGATTAGAGTTTCTGCTGGCGTTTTGTAAAGCAAAAGCAAGATTCGTACCCAAGTTTTGAGGGACAACTGTTGGATACCTGTCAAAGGGCTGTGGTTGGATACCCGCTTTACCAAATGCAGCTCGCAGTTTAAACTCGGAAATACGGCGGCCTAAACCACTGTTTTTCCAGAAGTCGAACGATGAAAGGCGGATGTAAGCGTTGGCATTAGGGAAAGTAAATGGTTTTGAACCCTGGCCAAAAGCAGATGAATAATCACTACGAAATCCGCCTGCTACACCTCCGTATTCGCCTACGTCTATTTTTTGATTAAGCACGTAACCGTATGTTACAAACGGTTCGGTATAATCAAATGCTACAGCTTGTGTTTGTGTTTGATTGAAGTTATAAATAGGATAGCTTGGTAAACCTAATCCATAAGTATCAAACTCCTCATAAACATTTTTCCGGTAATCATACTGTAATAAGGTTGCAGTGGTAATCGGAACGTTAAGATGAAAATCTTTCTGGAAATCAGTACGAATAGTTGCCGAACCGTTGAAGTTTTTAAATGTGGTTTTATAGGTGTTTTTGTTTAACTCACCGGTATTGTCGCCGTTAAAATTGCTGATGAAAGTATTTAGGTTTTGCGAAGCGATGTTGGAGGATTGGTTTTCATATATATAATTGGCTTCACGGTTACTGTAGTTTAAGCCGTATTTGGCGGCCAGTTCTACAAACTTATTTACTTTATAAGTTGCCTGTATATTCTGTAATATATCTACCCTATTATCGCGTGTACGGCCGTATTCGGTATAATAAAAGGGGTTACTGCCGTTTACGCTCACCGTGCCCGAGTTTAAAGAAAACGGAAGCGTGCCATCTGCCAGTGTTTGGTTAAAATCGTAAAAAGGTGAGGCGTTCAACGCGTTAAATAACCCACCTGAATTGCCCACGCCTAAACTCCTGTTAAGGGTGCTGCGGTTGTAGATCAACTGTGTTACTGATCTTAAGGTAAAGCCCTTGAAAAGCTCTATACCTAAATTGCTCACCAGATTTGTTCGGTCGTTATAGCCGTTGGTGCGAATGGTACTTTGCTGATGGTTATTGGTTGCGCCAATATTGTAATCAAACTTTTCTGTAGCGCCGGATACGTTTACGCTGTTATTGGTAGTATATGCCGTACGGAAGAGCTGCTGGATGTGATCATAGTATTTTAGGTTTGTGCCGTAAGGTTTATCAGCAATATTCAGCGGGTTTGACATCGCTGTTGGGTTTCCGTTACCGGCAGGGAAAGCCCAGGTTACACCGGAAAAGGTCCCGTTCTCATCCAGTGCTATAATATTGCCATCATTATCTACAAAATTGCCGCTGGCATCTGTTTTAAAGCTGGTTAATTTTGCCTGGTGTACATTGCCGCTATTAATAATACTACCGGCTGCCACACTGCTCGATACATTAATTTGCGGTTTGCCTTGCTGGCCTTTTTTGGTAAAGATCTGGATAACGCCGTTAGCGCCCTGCGCACCGTATATTGTTGATGATGCAGCACCCTGCACCACCTCGATGTGATCTACGTTACTTAGATCAAGCAAGCTGATATCGGTAGCACCAGATTCCACTCCATCAACTAAAATCATTGGGGAAGTACCGCGTTGTATGGTGTTTATACCTCTTAACACAATGTTTGTGCGGGCACCTGGCGTACCATCAACCGATGATATTTGTGCCCCCGGAATTTTACCAACCAATGCCTGGTCAATAGACGCAGTAGGCGCCTGTGGCAAATTTTTTGAGGATACGGATTCCACTGAGATACCTAGCTTGGCTTTACTGGTAGCAACACCTGAACCGGTAACCACAACCTCTGTAAGTTGCCGGTTAATTGTTATTAATCGTACGTTGACGATACTGCCGGTAATGGGCATTTCTGCGGTACTGTAGCCGATAAAGCTAAATGACAAAGTAGTTGCTCCGGAAGGAACTGATAAAGAGTATTTACCGTCTGCCGATGTTTGCGTACCAATACTCGTGCCTTTAATACCAACACTTACCCCGGGTATAGGTAAGCCATCGTCCTGGGCCACTACGGTCCCCGTAATAGTCCGGTTTTGGGCATGGGCAGACAGTCCGGAAAAGACTATCAGCAACCCAATGAGGTTTTTGAATAAGTTTTTTTTCATGAAAAGATCAGTTAAAGTGAAAAGTTAATGCACACAATATACTATTGTAACATTTATACTACAATTCGCTTGGAATTTTTACCTTAATTGTAAAAACAGTGTGTTAACTACTGCCAATTTATTGTAGTTTCTAAAAAAAGGTTGGGATAATTATGTTATTTTTAATTATTTGCTGGCGTTAGCATGATAAATTGATATTTATTTTGAGTTTTTATTGTGTTATTTTCATCAATAACGTCTTTTCTATGAAATTAACGTGAAATAATGATTTGAAATCGTAATATTTTAGATTAGTTTGATATGTTTTATCAATAATTTGATTTTTATAAATAGATACAGGTATTTTTTTTCAAACATGGGGCGCCTTTTTAATGAATTATAAAAAGATTTTCCGATTTTATTACTTGAAATAAGGTTATTAGAGAGAAAAAAAAGATAGCGATAAAATACTATGCATGCATAGTATTTTATCGCTATCTTTACCGCACCAATTATAATCCTATATTTTAAAATGGACCATTTACTAACCGATACTCCTGCAGGCTACGATTTCTCTATCAGCGATAACCAAAAAATGATAGGCCAGATGGCCAAAGATTTTGCCGAAAAGCACATCCGCCCCAATGTTATGCAATGGGATGAGGAGCAGCATTTTCCGCTGGAGCTGTTTAAGCAACTGGGCGAAACCGGCATGATGGGCGTTTTGGTACCCGAAGAATACGGTGGCTCGGGCTTTGGCTATGCAGAATATGTAACGGTTATTGTAGAGATAGCCAAAGTTTGTGGTTCGATAGGTTTATCGGTAGCGGCGCATAACTCGCTTTGTACCGGCCATATACTGGCATTTGCCAACGAAGAGCAAAAGCAACGCTGGTTACCCAAACTGGCCACAGCCGAATGGCTGGGTGCCTGGGGATTAACCGAGGCTAACACCGGAAGTGATGCGATGGGTATGAATACTACGGCCGTATTGGATGGCGATCACTACATTGTAAACGGATCGAAAAACTGGATAACACACGGCAAAAGCGGCGATGTTGCTGTAGTAATGGTGCGTACGGGTAGTAAAGGCGATTCTAAAGGGATCTCCGCCCTGGTTATTGAACGGGGTACGCCTGGCTTTAGCGCTGGTAAAAAAGAGAACAAGCTGGGCATGCGTGCATCAGAAACTACCGAGATGATATTTGATAATTGCCGCGTACCCAAAGAGAACCTGCTGGGTGTTGAAGGCGAAGGCTTTAAACAGGCTATGAAAGTGCTGGATGGCGGGCGCATCTCTATAGCTGCCTTATCCTTAGGTATTGCCAAAGGTGCGTTTGAAGCGGCGGTAGCATACTCTAAAGAGCGCCACCAGTTCGGGCAGCCGATAAGCAGTTTCCAGGGAATATCGTTTAAACTGGCGGATATGGCAACCGAAATAGAAGCTGCGGAATTACTGGTAATGCAAGCGGCCGATTATAAAAACCGCCACCTGCCCGTAACCAAGCAATCTGCCATGGCCAAGTACTTTGCATCAGAAGTGGCAGTGCGCTGCGCTAACGAGGCAGTTCAAATATTTGGCGGGTACGGGTACACCAAAGATTTCCCGGTAGAAAAGTATTACCGCGATGCCAAGCTGTGCACTATAGGCGAGGGCACATCCGAGATACAGAAAATTGTGATCAGCAGGGAAGTGTTGCGTTAAGTGTTGATTCCACCGAATAACGAATGATTCCACCGATTTTAACTACAGCGGGATTAGTATAGTTAGTTAACACTTCACCGTTTTCTTCTTTTTTGCATCCGGGTTTTTGTCGCGGGCTTTTTTTATGTAATCTGCTGCGGCGGGTACTTTGCACGCTGTTCCGTTCATATCCACCATTACTGTACCGTTCTTATCAGCGGTTGCGAGGGCGTCAGCAGTTAAAGCCGAAACATATGCTCCGATGGCGATAATAAAGCTATTCATTTGGTAGCGCACACGGTTTGGCGATGAGTGGATAGTTTGCTGGATGCGGGTTAACAGTCCTTTCAGCGCGCCCATATCCAGTTCGCTATCAGGTTTTAAGCATACCAGGTTTGCCAGCGTAGCCCATCCCGAAGCGGCAATACGTTCTTCGGGGCTATCTACCCATTCTAATCCGAGTTCAAAACCGTAATGGCTGCCTGCCGCTACCCAGGGCACGGTGTACTCGCCAATATTGTTTGATACGGCAAGCTGCACCCAGTGTTGCAGGTCGGCTTTGGTCATTTTAGCATCGTCGGTTATCAGCCCTGCCAGGTACATGGCATCGGCATTGCCGGTTTCAAAAAGGTCCTTAGCCAACTCGTAGTCGGTTTTTACCTTTTTCTGTATCGTTTTTAGGTGCTCTACCTTAACGCCGAAAAAAGGCTCTTTAACGCCATGTTTCAGCAATATCTTTTTAATGCTTTCGCTGCCCATTGCCTGCAGTTGGGCCATTACTTCGTTCACATTCATTTGTAAAGACATTAAGGAAGGTTTACGGATTAACTTTTACAGGGATGGGCGATACATAATAAAAGGCGCCGCGGTCTACGCTTTTAATATTTACATCCATCGTTTCGCTTACCTTATTAATGTTCACGTTGATGCTGCCATCCGGGTTAACCGGCACGGTTACATATTTTTTAGTATCGGCCATTGCCGGCGTAATACTGCCTTTTAGCAGGTTTAATGTTAAAGCCACGGCAATAACGGTTAAAATAACTTTGGTGTACAGGTCTGTTTTCATAAAGAGTTATGGATAATGGTTTTACGAGACCTAATATAGGCATAAATGAGGGGAGGTAAACAAGCGCAGAAGCACCAGCATAAAAAAAAGCAGGATTGGCCTTGCGCTATACCTGCTTTCGTTTAATCTTAACTAACTATCAACTGACCGATTTTAATTCGGTTAATTATTGTTATAACTGTCGAATTATATTTATAGTATAATTATTATATTACAAATTAAATAATTATTTATTCGAATAAGTGGTAATGCGTAAATAGAATAAGGCTTTTGTAAATGATAGGCCACTGGAGTGGGTGAAGGAATAATATATTGTTTGAGGTGCCATTACCCTATATTTGAGCAATGGCAGATAAAGGCGGTAACATCGAAAGCGTAACGCTATTACGTGGTATTGCGGCTTTGGGTGTTTGCATTGTTCATTTTTATGTAGCTAACCAGGTGGTGTACAGCCCACCAGTAGCACGGATTTTCTTTATGGGGCAGTTGGGTGTTACCATCTTCTTTGTGCTGTCGGGATTTATACTGCCTTATTCGCTTTACCGAAAAGGCTACTCCATTTCCGATTTCCCAAAGTTCCTTTTGAAAAGAAGTATAAGGATAGACCCGCCGTACTGGGCTACTATTATACTATTATTCGTTTTTAAAATATTGCCCCTGCAAGTGCTTAGTTTAAAGGTGATATTATTACATGTGTTTTACCTCGTGCCTTTTGCTGAAGGCGCGCCATGGTTTAACGGGATATTTTGGACACTTGCTATCGAGTTTCAGTACTACGTATTACTCGGCTTACTGTTTCCGTTGCTCATAAAAATAAGGCCGCTGCTATCCCTGGCGATAGTTTTGCTTGCAAGCGTGGCCTGCGTTTTTATGAACTTTGAAACGCGCGAACTCATTTTTGCTTCTTTACATAATTTTGCAGTAGGGTATATTGTGTTTCTGTACTTCGCCGGCAAGGTAAGCCTGGGCCAGGCCATAGGGGTATTGCTTGCGTTTTGCGCATTTTTGGCATTCAAGGTCTCCATCACAACGGGTTTAGTGCCGGCAATAACTGCTTTGTTCTTATTGTTATACAAATCAAAAAGCCCAAAAGTGCTGTTGTTTTTAGGGAATATCTCTTATTCGCTTTATTTGATGCATATTATATTTATGTACCTCTGGCTCCATTTTATTAAATCATACATTAATAATGCATTTGTGTTGGGCATTACCTCTATGGGCGTGGGTATTGGTGCCGCCTATGTATTCTACTTGTTGATTGAAAAACCATCGCTAAAGCTTTCGAAAAAAATCGGGCTGAATGACAAGCGGTAACCGCCAGGGTAATGCTGGTATTTAAAAAACAGCCTGTTTGTGCATCAAATCATTGCTTTAATTTATGGCAGGTTTGTGTAGGTTGGTTCATCACATTTAAGCGGTAATGCCGGCACTATAGATGTAGCCGACACCAAAATTATTTTCGATTGGGGCGATTTGCACGGCATTGTATTTCGCCGAGGGAGTTAGCGAGGTAGGGGATAACACAACGTTATTGTTGGTGCGCACTTTGTTTTTTTATTAACTTTACTACATGAAACCTACCCTTTCACTCATCGTTTTATTTGGTTGCGCCCTCGCCGGGTTTTCGCAATCAACAACCAACGCCTCATTAAAATTCGACAAAAACTACACACGCTGCGAACGGCGGTGGGTGGTACTTACTAAGGCCGACACAGCTAAGGCCTATGGTTTTGGCTTTATTTATATAGATGAACAGGCCGGGTTTACCTATGATTTAAAAGGAAACTTAACTATCGACGATAAGGGTGTTTACAAAGCCGATACCACCATCTTCAAGGGGCAATCCATAAAGCTCCGCATCCCACCCAACTGGCAAAAAGTTGCATTGTTGCCGCCCGATAAAATTAAGGCGCTTAACTTGCAGGAGGAGCCTTACTGGATAAAGAAATTTTATTACAATTATACCGATACTGTTAAGCACAATTACCGCTGGGGCTGGATCTACAACGACCTGGGCGAATCGGCTATTGCCATAACCTACCTGGAGCCTGCCTATCGTATAAACAAATATGCAAAAGGTGTAGCATTTGAACTTGGCTTTGCCTATAACGTGGTGAACAGGTTTAGTGATGCTGTGGGAGTGCTGGAGCAGGCAGTATTAAATAAGCCCGATGATTCTTTTTTATATAAAGAGTTAGGGTACGCTTACCTGCACCTGAACCAGTACGAAAAAGCCATAGACACCTATAAACGAGGTTTGGATAATTTTCCCGCAAAGGATAAAGTGAGTGATGCCAAAGGCGAACTGGCAATTAATATGGCTATTGCTTATAAAACTTAGGTAATATGGAGGAGTATAAAAATTGGATGATAAAAGGCAAAAGCTATATCGCGCCCGATTCGCAATACATGAAATTAATAACCGACAAAGGATTTTAAATTATTAAACATGCTTCAATCTGCCCGAACCAGGCTTGCTAAAATTGCGCTTTCATCTGTGGCTCTTACCGATTGCAAGTTTTTAAAGGAATTGGATAAAGCCAAATTCGTCTCAATAAGTTAAGGACGCATATTAGTTATTACATGTAATTCATGATCAATTATTTCCCTTTAGATAATCCCCGCGTTAATTTATATGCTGAAATAGGTACAGCCATCAAGGTGCTTTATCCGATAGGGCTATCGCGGGAAGTACCGGAGTATCGTGAGTATCCTGGCATAAAAAAAATC
>NZ_CAMLOV010000010.1 GCF_946481715.1 uncultured Mucilaginibacter sp.
GACAAGCTGAACGCAGAGTTTGCCTACCACTACAAAGATGTACACCGCGCTAAAATGAAAATTGTTGAACTGGTGCCCAACAAAAAAGTTGTTTGGCTGGTGATGGAGAACCAGTTTAATTTCACTAAGGATAAAGCAGAGTGGACGGGTAATAAGCTCGTGTTCGAGATCTCGACAAAAGGCGGCAAAACGCAGCTTACCTTTACCCAAGTTGGTTTAGTGCCTGCATACGAGTGCTACAATATCTGCTCGGATGCCTGGGGCAACTATATCAACGGCAGTTTAAAAAGCCTTATCGAAACCGGTAAAGGCAAACCTAACCCCTATATCCCGGCCATTAACAACGCCGAAGCAATGAAGGGAGGCCAGCAATGAGCAACCAGGATTATACCATCAGCTTCCTTGTAGATAACACCCCGGAGGAAGCTTTTAAAGCCATCCAAAACGTACGCAGCTGGTGGACGGAACGCGTAGATGGCGATACCGCAAACCTTAACGATGAGTTCTCTGTACAGTTTTGGGATGTGCATTACTCCAAACAAAAACTGGTAGAGGTTACCCGCTACTCAAAAATTGCATGGCTGATCACCGAGAGTAAACTCACCTTTATTGAGCAGGAAGACGAGTGGACCGGCACTAAAATCGTTTTCGGCATCAGCGAAAAAGCTGGCCAAACCGAAGTGCGTTTTACGCAAATAGGCTTAACGCCGCAGGTAGAATGTTATCAAGATTGCTCCAACGCCTGGGCTGGCTATATTACCGGCAGCTTAAAAAGCCTCATTGAAACAGGTAAGGGTAAACCAACTACGTTGGAGGAGTTGGGTAAATAAGCGGGAGCAGGCGGGTACTAAAGCAAGCGGCTTGGGGCTGGCTTTGTTGTTCAGGCGTGCATCAATTCCAGTTCCATTTGCCGCTTTTTTACAAAGGCGGCATTGGTGGTTCCCCACGCATCTATCTGCATTAACAGCGGCAAAATGGTTTTGCCTAAGGGTGTGAGTGCGTACTCCGATTTTTTGGGGTATGCATCTTCTGCCACTTTTTCAACCACGCCGTAGGCGGCAAGTTCTGCCAGCTGCATCTCTATCACCCGCCGCGATGCTTCCCTAATTTCTTTTTGGATAGCCGTTGGCCGTACAATGCCTTTGCTAATAGCATCCAATATGCACAGTTTCCATTTACCGCCAAAAACCTTAAAGGCCACGCGGATACCGCAGTCTAAATCTTCTGTTATTTTATTGGTATACATAAAACTCGTTTTGCTTGCAAAATAAGGTAAATAATCAAACAGCCCTAAACCCAGGCATACCGAATCTTTTTTCGGTTATTGTAAAGCGCACCGCTTGTTTAGAATTTTGCCTTACACTACAACAGCAACTGATGGCAAATAGTACAATTAAAAGCGGGGCGTTTAAATTAACCAAAACGGATATTGCACGGGTATTTCTATGGCTAACGGTAGTATTCCTCACCTGGCTGTTTATGCATGGTGTCGATCATTTCCTTACGCTAACGCCCCAGGCACTGGGCAAATACTTTAAGGTAAAATGGGTTGTCATAGCGCATATTACTGCGGGCGGGGGGTCGCTTATATTAGGCCTTTTGCAATTTTGGCCCACGCTAAGGAATTATAGTTGGAGGATACACCGCATAATAGGCATCCTTTACCTGCTGGCTGTTTTAACAAGCAGCCTGTGCGCAGTAATACTGGCCTTTACAACCGCAAAAGAGGTTAACTGGGCGTATGCATTTTCGTTACAGGTTTGGGTAAGTGTATGGATAAGCGCCACCTGTATTGCCTACTATGCCGCTATTAAAAAGAAATTCGTGCTGCACCGGCAATGGATGGTGAGGAGTTACCTGATAACGCTGGCGTTCATTATCTCAGGCCTGGCGCTAAAGCTGCCGCTTATAAAAAGCCTTGGCAGTTTTGCAGATATTTCGCCATCGCTGTTTTGGTTGGGTTGGGCCGTGCCTTTATACATTTACCAGGTTATACTGAGTATTAAGGGCGAAGGGAAATAGCCAGCTTGAAAAGCAGGGGCAGTGGCTTTTAGGAGCCGGTAGCCCCGCTATACGCTGCAAGCCGCCGTAGAAGCGGGCTTTACGCTGCTATCGGGTTTAGGTCGGTGCTGTGTCCGTTTCCCTGCCGGAATTATCACAGACACAGTGGACGTTTTTTAAATATTTTTCTTTGAATTAAAGATTATTCTTTATATTTGTAACGAACATATCTCTTCAAAGATCGATACTCTTTTCCATCCGTCCCTTTTTGCCGCTGATAATTCCGCACCTTTAAGCGAACGGACATACTAACCACCTCGTTCTATCAGATCACCTCGCCATATACAAACCCGTAGCTGTTGTGGAGAGCGAAAAAAACCGCCATTATAGCCGCCGTCATGATGCCCGCCTTCATCTGGCTAAGCCGCGGCAGCCTGGAAGGGCTGAGCCTGCAAAAATGCAAAATATTGCAAAACAGGCAGGTAATGCTGTTCCCCGATGTAAACGCCATAAAAAAATGGCAGCAAAAAGCCGCAGTCCTGCGCAGGCAAATGCCCGATACCCGCTTTGTAGTATCAGATTACCTGGAGCAACTGGCTACCTACCAGCGTAGAAAGGTTGGCGTTGATATTGGGATGTGGTGTATGGGTAAAAGTCTGTGGACGAACGGGGATTAAAGTAACTTTAAAAAATAAATCAAATGTAACTTTTTGAAAATCAAATTCGTCTACATAATAAAAAAGGTTTGCATGTATACGTTATGGCAGTTCGTTTAACCTATGCTATCATAGCCGTTATTTATAATCGTTTAAAATAAATCATAATTAATTTGGAAATCCGGTCGAATCCCTTAATTTTGATTTGTGATGTACAAAGACCCTCTGTGGTTTTTATGGGAAAGATTAAACTTTTTAAACAATTTTTAGTTTAATTAAATAAGTATACCTTTGCAGTCCCGTTTATGAAAGACATTAAATACACACATATAGCTAAACTTTACGGTTTCAAGTGCTTCTTTAACGAGGAAACAATGGATGTAAAAGGGACTAATTGGTTTAATGATCAAATGATTAGTTTGTTTATTTGGCTTGAAACTATCTATACGGTTAATGAAGGTTTTATGATTCAAATTATAGAACCTATAAAAATAACCCAGGATAAACAGGGTGAATTAAGTTCTTAAAAATGCAAAAGGGCTCGAGGTGACCAAACCCCGAACCCGATTACAAGTCAAGTGGTTACTTTACCTCAACCCAAAAGCAGTATACACCGCCTTTAGGATGATAAACACGCACACCATTTCTGGTAACGTATTTGGTAAAAACCAACTTATACAATTTGCCTGCTCGCATTTTGTACTGTTCTATCATTTTTAGGTCCTCCTTTCTCACCCTGTTTATCGGTACTGGGTGAACACCTTACTTGGAAAGTGGTCATTGCTCCGGCCTCCCAAGAAGCACGGAATATTGTTTGTCGTTCCATGGTTTATCATAATAAGTGAAACGATTTAAAAAGGTGAACATGAAAGAACTTTTACTGATGCGATTCAGAACTCCAAAAATAGCAATAAACTTTCAACCACTTTTATTTTAGTATAAAATGTGGAAAAATAGCAGTTATTAACATCACTTAGTCTATAAAGTGTTGATTATTTTCCTTAGGAAATTGCGTGATTGTGTATAAGTGGGCTTCAAATTCGAATTACCCACACAAGATTTAATCTTAAATTCAAATATCAATGCTAATTTATTAGCTATCGGTAAACTGCATGCAAGGTAACCACTTTGCATATTCGCTACCCTGCTTATCGGGAGATTGCTTCGTTCCTCGCAATGACATGGAGGTGAGGAGTAGTTTTCATCAGTGTCCATCCTACTTACTCTTTCACCAAAATTCCGCTCCCTGAAACGGACGGACAGAGCAAACCTAAAACCCGGGTGTATGGAAAGCCCGCTCCTACGGCGGCTTGTAGGAAACATGGGGCTATCGATACAAAGTAGCACTGCCCCCGCTTTTCAAGGCCTCAGTAATAAGTTTCGGTAGAGGCAGCGAGCGTGAGGATCTCCAACACGGGTTCAACCTCCAACTGGCTGGCCCAAAGCTCGTCGGCAAATTTTTTAAAGGAGGCAAGTTGCTGCAATTGCTGGTGGGCTTCTTCGCTCTCCAACTGGTCAAAGTGCATAAAGGTTTTGCCATCGGGCAGCAGCCAGGCACCGTACTTGATGCCGGGGTGGTTAAGGGTTTTCAGTTCGGCAACAACGCCTGCAATATTTTGCTGGTTGGTGGCCGCATATTCGGCACGGGTAGTGTACTGCACACGGACTACTTTCATGGTGGTATGGGTATTTAGTATGTTACAATACTACCAAATTACGCCGCCCGCAACAAGGGTGAAAAACGGCACATTCACTGCCTTTTTGCGACATAAAATAATTATCCGGGCACAAAAAAAGAGCAAAAAATCTGGTTTTTTTGCTCTTCTCTGTATGTTTTCAACGCCTTTCTTAAGATATGCTACTTCCCTATCCGGTACATTTTACCACCATCGGTTACGCCGTAAAGGGCACCGTCTTTACCGTTGGCCAGGGCACGCCAGCGTTCGCCTTTGTCCTTCAGCAAACGTTCTTCACCTACAACTTTGTTGTTAGCAATTACCAAACGGGCAATGTGCGATCCGCCCAGGCCGCCTACAAACAGGTTGCCCTTCCACTCGGGGATAGCATTGCCGGTGTAAAATGCTATACCAGCCGGAGATATGCTGGGATCCCAATAGTAAATGGGCTGGGTAACGCCTTCTTTTTGCTGTATGCCGTCGCCCACTTTGCTGCCGCTGTATTCAATACCGTAGGTAACCACAGGCCAGCCATAGTTGTTGCCCTTGCGGATAATGTTGATCTCGTCGCCGCCACGGGGGCCAAATTCAGCTTCCCAAAGCTCGCCTGTAGTTGGGTTCAAGGCCATCCCCTCCGGGTTGCGGAAACCGTAGGCAAAAATCTCGGGCAAGGCACCGGCAGTACCCGCAAACGGGCCACCAGCAACGGGTTTCCCCTCTTTGGTAATGTGTATCACCTTGCCAATGGCAGCACCCAAATCCTGCGCTTTCATGCGTATATCGTTACCCGAGCGCTCGCCGGTGCTTACAAACATATCGCCTTGTTTATCAAATAAAATCCGCGAACCGTATTGCAATGTACCCTTGTAGGCGGGGCGCGCACGGTATATTACTTGTATATTCTCAATTTTTGTTTCGTCGGCAGATAGTTTGCCTTTGGCAATGGCCAATAGGTAGCCGTCTGTGCCGGGTTCGGCGTAGTCCCAAAACACTACGCGGTTAGTACTAAAGCCCGGGTCGATATTTACATCCAACAAACCGCCCTGTCCCTGTGCAACCACGGCAGGCAGCCCTGTGATGCTTTTATCCGCTTGGCCGTTAGCTTTCAGGATGCGCATGGTTCCGCCCTTTTCGGAAATAAGGAAACGCCCGTCGGGCAGTACACAAAGTCCCCAGGGGCTTTTCAGGTCGCTGGCTATTACGGTGGCGGTTATGGCAGTTTTAGTTTTAACGCCCGGCGCACGGGTTTGCCCGGCAAAAGCGGGTTTGTAATCACTGTTGGCGGCTTTGGTTTCAACCGGGTCGCCCTCGTTTTGCTGGAAAGCAGCGCGGCTAGTTGCTGTTGCGGCTAACAGCCCAACACTTAATATAAAAGTTTTGCAGGATACAGATAGCATAGTATAACGGTTTTTGTACAGGTGAAAATTGAACATCCTAAGGTAACATTTAGTTTTTGAAATGGCAGCGGCTGCCGCTAACGTAACGGCATTGGTACTTTATGTGCCGGCAGCCAAATCAATATCTGTGTTTAATCTTTATATTTAGCTGATTATTGGAGGGCTGCGGCCAATGAACAATTAATATACTTTTATGTTAACTCTTAACATTTCTTGCAGATACTATAATCCGGGCGTATATGAGTTATAAACAATTACTTGCAATTGTTTTTTTCCTGGCAGCATCCCATTTGTCGTTCGCCCAAAATACGGTCGATGCTGATAGTATTACCCTGATAGCCAACCCCAATTTTGATAAGGCGGGGCGGTTTAAGCGATTTGTCCTGGGCACAAATTACCGTAAGGTTTGGGCGCAGCCTATAAAAATGCCGGTATTCCATCTCGATAAAGAAAAAGGGGGGCTGCGCATTACAGGTACCGGCGGCGGTAACCAAACCAGCTCGCTGCAAATGGTTGATTCATCGGGCCGCGAGTGGGTGCTGCGCTCGGTTAACAAAAGCATCTCGCGCGATCAGCCCAAAATATACAAGAACACCCTGGTAGAAGACATTATGGTTGATGCGGGTTCGATAGGGCACCCCTACTCTGCCCTGGCTGTGCCACCCATGGCCGAAGCATTGGGCATACAGCATAGCAACCCCAAAGTAGTTTACCTGGGCGACGACCCTGCTTTAGGCAAATACCGCGAAGAGTTTGCCAATAAAATGTACCTTTTTGAAGAACGCGGCCCTGCGGATGGATCAAAGGATATTAATACCGAGAAGCTGCAGGCGAGGATGGAAAAGGATAACAGCCAAAAAGCCAATGCAAAACTCATCCTCCGCGCCCGCATATTTGATATGATAATGGGCGACTGGGACCGCCACGGCGGGCAGTGGAAATGGACGCGCAATAAAGATTCCTCAAAAAACACGTTTGAACCCTACCCGCGCGACAGGGACAAGGTATTTTACACCACAGGCGGGGCTATATTCTGGGCAATGTCGCTGGCCAAGCCAAACCTTCAGGCTTATACCGACCATATCCGCCGGGTCGACCTGTGGAATTATAACACCGTAGCGTTCGACCTCTACTTTCTGAACGAGCTGAACCAGAAGGATTGGGACGATGAAATAGCCTATGTACAAAGCGTTTTAACTGATGGCCTCATGGAACGTTCGTTAAGGCTGATGCCTGCCAACGTTTATGCCGTGTCGGCGCCGGCCATTTTAAAAATCTTTAAACGCAGGCGCGACCGTATCAAAAAATACGCCATAAACTATTACCACTTTTTGGCTACAAGGGTGGATATAGCGGGATCTGACAAGAACGAAAAATTTACGATAGCCGAAAAAGACAATGGCGATGTGGCGGTTACTATCAACAAAATAAAAAAAGACAGCATTGGTAAGGAGATATACCACCGCACTTTTAAAAAGAAACAAACTAAAGAACTGCGCATTTACGGGCTGGAAGGGAAAAACAACTTTGAGGTAACCGGCAACACGCCATCGCCCATAAAAGTGCGCCTTATTGGCGGCCACGACACCGATACCTACGTGGTAGACAGTACCCTGCAAAACCGCAAAGACCTTTACATTTACGACCGTAAGGACCAGGAGAACAACCTGCCTTCCAAATCGGCAGCGCACCTGGTGCTAAAGAAAGATACCGCTATAAACAAATACATCCGCCCCGAGAATAAATACAACACCATTACCCCTATTGTGGCGCTTGGGTACAGTACAGAGGACGGGCTGCAACTGGTAGCAGGTGCCAATTACGTACGGTATAGTTTTCAAAAGCACCCGTACTCCAGCCACCAGCATTTATCGATAAACTATACTTTTCAAAAAAAATCATTCATTGTTAATTACAGCGGCGTATTTAAAAATAAAATAGGGCACAACGACCTGCTGATAAACATCACCGAGCGCGGGCCGCGCAATACCAATAACTTTTTCGGGCTTGGCAATGTAGGCGAGTTTGACAGATCGAGCGGTAAAGAATTTTACTATTACCGCAACCGTTACGATTATGCCGTTGCCGATGTGCGCATAGCGCACCAGTATAACCACTGGCAGCTGAGCGGCGGCTCGGTAACGCAGTTCTACACCGCCTCTGAGAATCATAACCAGGACCACTTTTTTAAACAGTATGATCAGCTGCATCCGGATGCAAACGTGTTTAAAGCAAAATTGTACACCGGGGCAATTGCCGGCGCGGTATTAGATACCCGTAACAACAGCACCTTTGCAAACCACGGGGTGGTATGGCGCACCACGCTAACAGGGCTAATCGGGGTAAACGTTGCCGATCATGCAACGGGCGCTATCCTTTCTACCTTTAGCTTTTTTTTACCCCTTAAAGATTCAACCATCGTACTGGCCAACCGTACCGGGGCAGGCACCATCGTTGGGAAAGGCGAGTTTTTCCAGATGATGAACCTGGGTGGCTTAACCATGCGCGGGTACCATACCAGCCGTTTTATTGGCAATACCATGCTATATAATAACCTGGAACTGCGCGCCAAGCTTTTTCAGTTTAATGCCTATGTTTTCCCATCAGCCTTTGGCTTAGTTGGCTTTAACGATACCGGCAGGGTTTGGCTCAAGGGCGAAAGTTCGGATACGGTACATAACACCTACGGCGGCGGTATTTTCCTGACGCCATACAACGCCTTCCTGCTCGAAGTTGTTGGGGGCAAAAGCCCCGAGGGAACATTGGCTTATATTAGTTTTGGGTTTAGGTTTTAAAAAGCAATTTTTAATTCGGTATTAGTATCTATTTAATTGGATTGCCGAAAATTATAATAAATTTTTATCTTCGTTTGCCTTTGCCCCCGGCATTAACATTTATCGTGCTCTATGCTGTTCAACTCCTTACATTTTGTAGTTTTCTTCCTGATAGTCACGCCGCTTTACTTTATTTTACCGCATAAATTCCGTTGGATATTGTTGCTGATTGCCAGTTGCTATTTCTACATGACGTTTATCCCCATCTACATCCTCATCCTCATTTTTACTATTATTGTAGATTATTTTGCAGGGATACTGATAGAAAAATCGGAAGGGCGCGAACGGAAACTGTACCTCATCGTGTCGTTAGTAGCCAATATTGGCGTGCTGGCATTTTTTAAATACTTCAACTTTTTAAACGAAAACCTTGCGCTGCTGATGAGCGAAATTGGCTTGCGTAACGCTATACCTTATTTGTCGATTGTATTGCCGGTAGGGCTCAGTTTCCACACCTTCCAGGCCATGAGTTATACCATTGAGGTGTACCGCGGCAACCAGGCGGCCGAGAAGCATTTCGGCATCTACTCGCTTTATGTAATGTTTTACCCGCAACTGGTAGCCGGCCCTATAGAGCGCCCGCAGAACCTGCTGCACCAGTTTTACGAGAAACATCCCATCACTTACGAAAACTTTTCCATCGGGTTTAAAATGATCCTTTGGGGCTTTTTCCAAAAGCTGGTAGTGGCCGACAGGCTCTCGATATTCGTTTCCGCCGTGTACCAAAACCCGGGGGCTTACAGTTCGTCCATGTTGTTGGTGGCCATATTGTTCTTCGCTTTCCAGATCTATGCCGATTTTGCCGGTTACTCCAATATCGCCCTTGGCACTGCCCGCATTATGGGCTTTAAGCTGATGACGAACTTTAACACGCCCTTTTTCAGCACCAGCGTTACCGAATATTGGCGCAGGTGGCATATATCCCTCAACACCTGGTTCAGCGATTACTTGTTCACCCCTATCATGATCGCCAGGCGCGATTGGGGCAAAGCCGCCGTTGTTTTAGCCCTGATGATAACCTTTGGGCTAAGCGGCCTATGGCATGGCGCAGGGTGGACGTATATTGTTTACGGTTTGCTGCACGGCGTGGCGGTTACCTACGAATTCCTGACAAAGAAATTCCGAAAGAAGCTATCTAAGGCCATCCCGGCTATTATTTACAACAATGTAAGCATGCTGCTGGTATTTATATATGTGTGCCTCACCTGGGTATTTTTTAGGGCGCAAAGCTGGGGCGATGCCATCATTGTATTTAAGCGCTTGTTTGCCTTCCAGGGAAGTTTCTTTGTGTTCGATAACAACTTAGGGGTTATTATATACTCGCTGGTGGCCATCGCGATATTGCTTATACACGACCTGAGCGTACACCTTAATCATGGCAAAAGCTACTTTTTGTACCATACATCGCCGTGGGTACGCATGGCTACGTATTGCTTTATACTGGTTACTATTGTACTGATAGGTGTATTTGATGGCGGGCAATTTATCTATTTCAAATTTTAAACATGGCGGATTATAAACTCATATTAAAACGCTTTACGATATTACTGGTGGCCATTGTTCTGCTTGATTGGGGCATAGGTGCAGTGCTGAAACATTTCTACTTCACAAAAAAGAACGGGGCAGATTACCGCACTAATTACGTTATCAACTCGGTTAAGGATGATGTACTGATATTTGGTTCGTCCAAAGCGGTTTATCATTACGATACTAAAATCATCAGCGATAGCCTGCACCTATCTGTTTATAACGCCGGGCGGGATCTGAGCTACATTTATTACCACTACGCCCTGTTAGAGGCCGCCCTGAATCGTTATAGCCCAAAGCTGGTAGTGTTGGATACCCGCGCCAATGAGTTATATAAGTTTAAGAACGGGGAAGACCGCGACCGCCTAAACGTGCTGCTTCCCTACTATTATTCGCACCCCGAACTGCGCGAGATATGCCAGCTACGCGGCCCCTTCGAGCGCTATAAGCTGCTCTCTAAAATGTACCCATACAACTCGCTTATCCTGAGCGAACTGGTAGAGCTGCTGCCCATAGCCCGCTACAAAAAAGATGATTCTCAAAAAGGCTACATTGCTAAACACGGGCAGTTTAAGAAGGGTTTGCAGCCCTACACCGTAAACGATGCCATAGACAGTACCGCCGCCCGGTACTACAAAAAGTTTGTGGAGCTGTGTAAAGCTAAAAACGTCCCGCTGGTGGTTGTTTATTCCCCCATTTATCAAACCATCAACAGTGCCACCAACCGTAATGTGCAATATGTAATGCAGGTTTGTAAGGAAAATAAGGTACCTGTACTCAACTACCTTCGCGATAGCACCTTTAACAAACCCGGCTATTTTTACGATGCCTTGCATCTAAACCGCCAGGGTTCGGTTGTTTACAGCGGCATGGTAGCAGGTAAGCTAAAGCAATTCCTCAATCATAAATAAAGCTTATTATTGCAGCATGAAGGATTTTGCCAACCTGAAACGCAACCTTAAGAAAGATGCATCGGCACTAAAGCCTATAAAAGTTGCCCTGCTGGGCGATACCGCAACGCAGTTCCTTTCGGTAGCTATACGCGGCGCAGGTTACGAATATGGTTACAACTTGCAACTGTGGGAAGCCGACTTTAACCAGATTGAGCGCCAAGTGTTCGACCCGGCATCCGAACTGCACGAGTACGGTGCCGAAGTAATTATCCTTTTCCAGTCTTCCCACAAGCTTTTAGGTAAATACAGTAAATATAAAGGTAACCATGCTGCTTTTGCGGCGGATGAATTAAACAATATCAAAGCCTTTTACGATACCCTTGCTTTGGTAAACCCAAAGGCGAAACTCATTTATTACAACTATACCGAAATAGACGATAACGTGTTTGGCAACTACGCCAACAAAGTTACATCCTCCTTCCTGTTCCAGTTGCGCAAGTTGAATGTACTGCTGATGGAGTACGCCAGCGAGGTACCGAATTTTCATATCTGCGATATTTCGTCGATTCAGAATTTGGTGGGGAAAACAGCCTTTTTCCAGCCATCTGTTTACATCAACTCGGAGATGGTGCTGAGCATCGATGTGCTGCCGGCGATCGCCTACAAAACCCTTGGCATTATCAGCGCTTTGCAGGGCAACTTTAACAAATGCATTGTCCTCGATCTGGACAACACCACCTGGGGCGGTATCATCGGCGACGATGGCATCGAGAATATCCAGATCGGCGCACTCGGCATTGGCAAGGCGTTTTCCGAGTTTCAATACTGGGTAAAAAAACTCAAAAACCGTGGTATTATTGTAGCCGTGTGCAGCAAAAATACAGAAAGCATTGCTATGGAACCGTTTGAAAAACACCCGGATATGGTACTGAAGATGGACGATATCGCCGTTTTTGTGGCCAACTGGGAAAACAAGGTGGATAACATCCGCAAGATACAGGGCATCCTCAACATCGGTTTCGATTCGATGGTGTTTTTGGATGATAACCCCTTTGAGCGTAACATGGTGCGCGAGGGCATACCCCAACTTACCGTGCCCGAACTACCCGAGGACCCCGCCGAATACCTCGAATACCTGTACACGCTAAACCTGTTCGAAACGGTTTCGTTTACCGAAGACGACGCAGCACGTACCAAACAATACCAGGTAGAAGCACAACGCGCAACCCTGTTCGAAAAATTTACCAACGAGGATGATTTCCTGCAAAACCTCCACATGGTAAGCGTGGTAGAGCCCTTTACCAAGTTCAACACCCCGCGGGTAGCGCAGCTATCGCAGCGCAGCAACCAGTTTAACCTGCGCACCGTGCGTTATACTGAGGCGGATTTGGAAAGCCTCGCTGCATCGCCAGGATACTTTACCTTTTCCTTTACCCTCGAGGATAAATTTGGCAACAATGGGCTTATTTGCGTAGTGATACTACAACAGCTAAGCCACGAGGTACTGTTTATTGATACCTGGCTAATGAGCTGCCGTGTGCTTAAGCGGGGTATGGAGAACTTTACCCTAAACACCATTGCCAATTTTGCACAACAAAAAGGCTATAAATATTTAAAAGGCGAGTATATTGCCACGCCGAAGAATGGTATGGTGGCAGAGCATTACAGCAAACTCGGTTTCGAGCCGGATGGCAACAACTGGCTGCTCCCGCTTGGCCAATACCAAAACAAGAAAAGTTTCATCGAAAAAAAATAAGCAACCCGTGGAAAGACAACAGATTTTAGAGCAGGTAACCGCCATCTTTCGTGACGTGCTGGATAACGACGACATCACCCTAACCGACAACACCACCGCCCGCGACGTAGAAGATTGGGACTCGCTCAACCACATCCAATTGGTAGTGGGGATAGAAAAGCACTTCAATATCCGCTTCGCCGCCAAAGAGATACACAGCTGGCAAAACGTTGGCGAACTGGTGGATAGCGTAGCGTCAAAGCTATAAACGCAGGGGTTTTTGGTTGCCCTGTTTTCACATCATACCCGGCTTACCTGGTGTAATATTCGGCATAAGTATGCCGAAAACTGACGCCACTATCTTCCTGGTACATGTACAAATTATGCTCGGTAAGCGTTTTGATGGTTGTGATGTAGTCGCCATTTGGCACCCCATCGTCATCAATCTCCTTCATGTTCAGCGTAGTGCCGGTAACGGTATAAGTACCATGCTGGGTACCCTGGATATTTAGGTCTTGCCTGGCAATATAGGTTCCATCGGCCTTAAAATTAATATAAGCATCGCCTCCCGCAGATGGTTGCGTCGATACCAGCGTCCCGTCTACCTTGTAGGTCTTCAGTGTATCTTTAACAAAATGCCAGGTGCCAACTATACTTACCGATGCCGGCGTTGCATCGCCTTTTTTTCCACAGCTTGCTGCCGCAAAGCCCACCAAGCCAATTAATAACAGTTTTAGGTTCAGGTTAAATTTCATAGCCTTAATATAAGGCTATAATCCAAAATAAAAAAGTGGACTGGTTAAGTTTTTTATCCTACCGTTTAGCCCGCAGGCTTTTACAGGCAGTCCACGGACAGAGCATCCTGCAAACCCTAGTAAAAGCCGGGCATCAATACGCGCCGTTATAAAAGCTCTTTTTAAATCGTAGCTGCATAAGGGCATGCATAAATAGTTCTATACCAATATAGATAATGCCAAACTCCCACCAGTAGCCCCATTGCCCTTCTCCGCCGGTCAATAAATTTTCGATGAAATTGGCTATATAAAACAGTGGGATAGCGCATAAAAACCAATAGGCAAGCCGTAGCACATACAATAGCAGTAAGTTTTTTGGCAGGGCAAATTTAAAGTAGTTGATAAACAGCAGCTCCAGCCAGTGCCCCACAAAAACAATATTGAACGCCATAAGCCATATTTCCACCAATTGCATACCCATGCTCACCGCCCGTTGCGGAAACACATGCGCAAAATGGATAACCAGCGTAATAACAGCAGCGGTAATTGCGGCACGGATAAGGTTAGACATAAATGCCACCGGCATTTTTTCGGGAGCTTTCATCGATTTAAATTAATAGGGAATTTAAAGGTAATTAACTTTATACAAACAAGTTAACTAACCTAAAAATAAATTTATCACCACCCATTACGGCTTCTTAAACTCTACCCTCCTGTTTAATATCCTGCCTTCTTCTGTAGAATTATCGGCGATAGGGTTTGTTTCACCGTAAGCTTTCACCGTTATCTTTTCGCGGTTTACGCCAGATTGAATTAAATAGTTTTTTACAGCGTTTGCACGGTTAAGCGATAAAACCATATTGTAACCTGCCGTCCCTTCGGATGATGCATACCCCGCTACAACAATTTTGCTGCCGGTGGACCGCAAATCAGCAGACATAGCATCTAATAACTGATATGAGGACGTTCTTATCGCCGAACTGTCAAATTCAAACTGTATGTTACCGTAGGGCATTGTAGAAGGTAAGGCGATAACGTATGAAAACTTTTCGGCACAGTTGCAATCCTTGGCAACAAACCTATGGGTTGCAGGCACCGGCTTTGGGGCGGTATATTCACCGCAGGGGCGGTATAGGCCCACGCCGGGGTACCATATTATTTTTGTTTTATCGTGCCTGTTTGTTTTATTTTGAAGGTAGGCGCCATAATGGGTATCATTTTCCAGGTCTACCCTACCGGCCGCTGTTTCAAATACCTGGCCAAATAAACGGCCGGCGCACAGTATCATTATCAGGGTGATGTATATTTTCATAGCTTACTTAATTATCCTGGTTAGTTTTATGTCGTCTCGTTTGATGGTGTAGATAATCTTATCTTTCGATAAAAAATTGACGTCGGTTGCCGACGTATCGGTAACTAATACCAAATATTCCTCTTTGGTAGTTAGTAGCAGCTTAAGCATTTCTTGTTCGTTATAGTTCTTTAGGTCTTCGGCTATGTCTTCCGGCAAAAAAGCATCTGCTGCGGGGGTAACGCCCGCGGTAGTATCCTTTTTTGTATCCCCCTCAACTTCTTTCAGCACAAACTTTACTCTAAACAAAGTAGAGCCTTTATAAACAAAATCGCGTTTGGCATTGGCAGCGCCTGCTATAATAGCGCTGTAATAAATTGCAGCAAACAGTACAATGCAAATAGCGTAGGTAACCCAATTATATTTAAGCCAGTAAAGCGCCGCGCTAAATAAGCCAACGGCACACAGCGTAATAAACCAGTGCCCTATAATTAAATAGGTTAAAACGTTAGCCGAATACACCAGGAAATAATAAAACTCCATATCGGCCTGGCGGATAGATATGCCGAAGAAATTATAGTAGCTATATATGTATATCCAACCGGCAAAGTATAGGTATACAGCAAAAATAAAAGCTATATCGCGGGCATTTTTTAAAAAATCGAAGTCGGATTTGGTGGTGGCAAATTTCTCGGGCATAGTTAATAAGGCAGGTGTAATTGTGGTGTAATATATAAATATTATTTGTATTATGAATTAACCATAATACCCCCACTCAGGGCGTTAACGTGGCTTAATTAACACCTATTTGGAGGCGAAGCAGCCGCAGGTACGCCCCATTTTCCACTAACCTGCTACATACCGGGACAAAACGTTACAAAAAAATGGCTACCTGTATGCTAGCCAACAGCCCGGGGAACAGCAACGCGCTGCCATTTAAGCACTGGCCTCGCCGAACTGTATTTACATACCATAAACGCATAATCCCATTAAAACCATAGGTTGTATAATTGATAATATTATTATCTTAGCTATAATTAATTCCTATCCGTTACCTTAAACGTCACAATCATGCCAAACCACCTTTCTGTTTTAGGGATTGTCCACACCGCTATAAGTGTGTTTGCTTTAATAGCCGGATATTACTCCCTTATCCGAACCGGTAAAATAAATCCGCTTGTTGGCCCGGGTAAATGGTACACCATCCTTACTGTACTCACCTGCTTAACCGCCTTCCCCATTATGAAAACCGGGCATTTTACCGGCGCACACGGGCTTGGGGTAATGGTTTTAGTAATGATAGTATTGGCTATCTACGCAAAATCCTTCAGATTTTTGGGTGGCAAGGCTAAGTATGTAGAAACAATATTAATGTCGGGCACGCTATTTTTTAGTATGATACCCGCAGTTGTAGAAACACTTACAAGGTTGCCTATCGCTGCCCCTATAGCTGCCGACCCAGCCTCGCCGGTGATATCAAGCTGCTTTATTATACTGTTTATAATGTTTATGGTATTGGTTGTTTACCAGGTGCGTAGGGTAAAAACCGATAAGAACATGCAGGTAAGCCTTTAGCTGGCCTTACTTTTAGGCCTTCGCATGTCTTAAGGCAATTGCTTTAGCAACGCAATTATTTGGCTATCGTGCTTTAGCGGCTAATTTTGTTCACCGATTATATCCTTAGGCAGGATAGATGGATTTATTTTAGCGTTAAAAATATTGGTATCCCAGCCCGTAACTTTGCCGCAATTACCTTGGTTCCAACCCGCATTTGCCTCGCCCGCAGCGTTGGTGAAATTAACCTGGTTATTGCTGATGGTATTTAACAAACAGCCGGATTGGTGCTGATTCCATATGTACAACCCCACATTGGTAAATGGCTGCCGTTTACCATAAATAGTGTTATGAATGATGTTAATATGGTTGCCACCTGCTATGGCCATGCCGTACTGGCCAGGGTTTACCAGTATATTATCCCTGGCTATGATATACGATCCGCCGTTATCGCCAAGCATTATGCCACCGCCGGCTTCGCTTGGTCCGCCACCACGTATGCGGTTGCCTACTACTTCTACGGGGCTTACCGCCGTGCCATTTGTTTTAAAAATATTTATAGCGTCCTGCGGTGCGCTTTGCCCCGGCAAGTTTTCGCCGCTGTTGTAGTTTATCTTGTTGCCTGCCCCGTATACAGCATCAAATTGGGCCATTTGTCCCCGGGGAAATGGGCCCTGCATGTTTTTAAACCGGTTGCGATTAATATTGATGCCCTGGCTTTCGGTAGCGTACACTCCTGTTGCTAACTTTTCGAAATAACAATCAATTACTTTTATGTTGCGGCAATTTAGTAGGGTAATGCCATTTTTTGTTGAATTGCGCAGGCGGCAATTTTTTATGGTGATGTTATAGCATTTGCTCAGTTGGATACAGTCGAGGGTATCGCCGCTAATATCAAGCCCACTAATAACTTTATCGTGCTGCCCCTTTAGGTTAATACTGCCCGAAGGTGTGCTGCCGGTATTTTTATTACCACCGGCATTCGATGGCCCACAGCCGGCAATGCCGAAAAATACCAGTAATACCGAAAAAAAAACGCGCCTTATATGTAAATTACCCATAGCTAATAAATTGTTACATTAACAACCATCAGGAAGACAAAAAGTTAACAGCGAACGAAGAGAAAATTAGTGTTTAATCAAAAATCGCGGGGGCTCGATATTTATTGCTTAAACAGCGCGGCGGCGAGGCAATTTTATTTACTTGTTAGGTGTTTTTTTCCCTTTAACATAAGGGATAGTTTTTCTTTAAAAACCAGGTAAATAAATACCGGGCCGTAAAGAAGGTACCTGCGCCAAAGGTGGTTGGGTTCGTGCAGTAGGCGTATGAACCATTCCAGCCCAAGGTTTATCCAAAATTTACCCGGGCGCTTAACCGTTTCCGAATAAAAATCGAAAACAGCTCCTATAGAGCAAATTACGTTCGTATTGAGTTCGTCCTTATGCTCGTAAACCCATTTCTCCTGCTTGGGGGCGGTCATTCCAACAAAAAGCACATCCGGATTAAAGTCATTAATATGGGCCACCATATGGGCGTTGTCAGCATCGCTAAATTTTGGCTTAAATGGTGGCGAATATACACCCACCTGGATGCTGGGATATTCGATAGACAAACGTTTGCGTATACCTTCGAGGGTTTCTTCTGACGAACCGAGGTAAAAACACCGTCCGCTTTGTGTGTTAAGCACTTTAAGTAAGTGGTTATGCAGGTCGGCACCGGCTATTTTCTTAATTTTCGCGCCAACCAATATTTTCACCGCTCCTACAATACCTACACCATCTGGCAATAACAGGGTTGATTCTGTAAGCACCGTTTTAAAGGCGGGATCTTTTTCTGCAATAATGTAGGAGTACTGATTTAGCGTGTTAATTACACACTGCGACTCTTGTTTAAGATCAAATTGATTTAAGCTCGAGGTAAAAATAGAATAGTCAAATAATTTTAAAGTTTGGTATTTATCCATGTTTCTTTAAAAAGTAAGTAAATCTGAGACGCCCTGGAGTATCAATACCATTCATACAAATACACATTCGTTAAACATATAAAAAATGCTTTATATATCCTTAATTAAATTTTATTTATCAGCTATAGCCCAGGCCCGATTTTGCAATATTATTAAACATTGCAAGTACATGCAAGTTATCAATTAAAATTAATAGCTAACAAGCGGCTAAAATTATAAAATTTATAATAAAAACTGACTTTCATTTTTAATTTAACATTATACAATATTAAGCTACTACTAATCAATATCTTACAATATTATATACTTTATGGTAAAGTATTGTAACAATTTAACATAAAATTCAAATAACACCACCCCGATAAATAAGTACAAACAAAAATCTGGTATTTCGCCAAGCTAAAATAACATACGTATTTAATTGCCGCGTAGTTGTTTTAAATAATTTAACCAATTAACCATGGTAGCCTTGTCGTAATGATCGGTAAGATTGCCCGAAGTGTCAAAATCGGGATGCAACATTACCTCTACAGATTTACCAACCTTGCCGGGTGGTGTGTTTTTCAAAAATTGATCAACCGATTCAAAAAGGTCGGTATAGTTTAAGCTATTGCTTTTAACCCTATTGTTTATATACATGCGGTACCAGTATTTCAAATAACTTCTTTCCCGGTACGTTTGCGCCAGCCGCAGTTTTAAATTAAATTGCTTTGCTGCGTGCAAAAACAAATTGTGAAGGCCAGGCAAAGTATGTAAGTGATAATGAGAATCCATGTGTGTTATAGGTACGCCAAAAGCAATAGCCTTATTTATTTGTGCGCTTATCTCCTTAAATAAAATGGCATTTTGAGCTTTGGTAAAGAAATTTTTCACCCTGCCGGTTTTCCCCAAATCCCAGCTACCGTCGTTTTTTATAAAATCGGCACCCACATCTGATAGCGGCAGCCCTTCGGCCAGGTTAATGTGTACGCCTATGTTATGTATACATGCATTATCTTTTACCATTTGCACCGCCTGCTCAAAACCGGCAGTATTTGTTAAAAGGGTTGCACTATTAATATATTCATTTTCAAAGCAAAATAATATAGCTTTGTTAACCGAATCATTGTAACCAAAGTCGTCGGCGTTGGCAAATATATTTGTGGGAAAATGCATAACAATAGATGTTTTATTAGAAATAGTGACAACTTTGAAAAACCGTCAAAATTAAAAATTCGTAAACATAATGGTGAATAAACTATAATTTACGCAAAAAAAATCTTTTAAAATTCATCATTTCATATTTTTTATTATTTTCGCATGAAATATATTGACAACACAATAACTTTATAAGCAACAAGAATGGCTGGCAGTATTAAAGAAAATTTTTTACCCCCTACCTTTAAATCAGCCGCATTATATTTAGTTTCGCTAAATTTTATATACTTATTGCAAATTCAAATTAAGTATCTTTTAATAAAAAACCATTACCTATATCGCCAAATATATGCCAAATCACTGCCACTATTTTAATCTATCGTTAAACTACTAAACATGAAATTGAAACACCTATTAGCTTTTTTTAGTACTGCGTTCATCCTTTTCAATATATCCTGTACCCCTTATAAAAACATACCATATTTTCAGGATTTAAGAAGGGACACCATTACGACTGAAGAAATTACAAATTATGCGCCGCTTACCGTACAACCTGGCGATCAATTGGGTATCCATTTTACAAGCTTAAATGTCGAAGCATCAGCCATATTTAATTACAACCTTGAGCGGCCAGCTGGTGGTGGTAACTTAGATCGGTCTGAGCAAAACGCCGTTGTAGGATATTATGTGGATGTAAATGGTAATATAACATTGCCACTTGTAGGCGTTATAAAAGCGGCAGGGTATACAACAGCAGAGCTCGCTAAAATAATAGAGGCCGCTGTACTCCCTTATTTAAGCAAACCTACGGTTAATATACGGTATCAAAACTTCAAGGTGTCGGTATTGGGCGACGTTAGAAACCCCAATGTTTTCCCTATCTATAACGAACGGACGACAATAGCCGAGGTGTTGAGCATGTCGGGCGATTTAAATATAACGGGCGTTAGAAACATTATGCTGGTTAGAGAAACCGACGGGAAGCGCCAGTATATCCCCATAGACCTTACTTCAAAAAAATTGTTCAGCTCACCATATTACTATGTACGAAAAAACGATATTATATATGTGCAGCCAAATGAACAACGTGCTGCGAATGACGGATCCACTTTCCAGAGAGCCAGTTTAGTGATTTCGGTTTTATCAATCATTGCTGTTCTTTTAACCAGATAAATATTTAGTATGAGCAAGAAAAATAATCAAGTTACAACTTTTACGCTCCCTTCAGAAAGCGATTCTGCCAACAGTGGTAACCTTGTAAAAAAATACCTTTTCCATTGGCCGCTATTTGTATTGGGGGTTATTTTATTCATAGGATTAGCTTTTTTCTACCTTCAGGTTGCAAAACCGGTTTACCCTATTTTAGCAACTCTTGAGTTTAAGGGACCAACCAGTTCCGAGGGTACTGTTATTAACAAAAGTGGCGACAACGCCCAGTTAGACCCAATCAGCACCCCTGTGATAGTGGAGAACGAGATAGAGGTGATGCAATCTAAAAAATTGATGTATCGGGTAGTGAACGACCTGCAACTTTGGGTAGGTTATACGCTTACATCGGGAGGCTCCCAGGAGGACCTTTACAAAAAAAGCCCGGCGAAATTCCAATACGTTAAAGCTAACTCAACTTTAAGCGGCCAGGGCGTAAAGCTTAACATTGTAATTAAGGATAAGAAAACCTATACGTTAAATGACCCCGATAACGGCGATAAAGATTACAGTTTTGGAAGCCCGGTAAAAACCGAAGCGCTTGGCACCTGGACTCTTTTGGCAACCAACGAAACGGGTAATTATATAGGTTCGTCGTTAGAAATAAACGTGCAGGACCCTGATCAGGTATCGGATGATCTGCAAGGGAAAATAAAAGTCGAGCTGCAAAACAAAGACGCACCTTTTGTAAACTTAACTACTTCTGATGTAACGCCCGAACGTGGGAAAGATATCCTGAACGAGTTAATGGCACAGTATAAAGAAGACGCAATGGCCTCTAAAAACAAGGATGCACAAAAAGCAATGGAATTTATAACCGTGAGGTTAGATTCTTTAGACCGCAACCTTGACATTGACGAAACCGCGATACAACGTTATAAAAGCAGCCAGGGCATGACGGACATTGAAGCGCAGAGCAAGGAGTTCAGGGATATAAGTTCGGCAAATATTAAAGCCGTGAACGATGCCGACATACAATTAAGTATCTTAAACGAACTTGAACGGGTAATGAACCAAAATAGTGAAGCTTTGCCCCCCACGAGCGCCAACCTGCAAGATCCGAGCCTAATGGATTTGTACGATAAGCTTACCGTTTTGCAAATGAAAAAACGAGAAATGCTTGCCACACTGCCGCCAACCAGCCCTATGTTTGGCTCTATAAACGAGCAGCTTAACGAATTGCGAAATGCCTTTAAAGACAAAGTTGCATCGTTAAAAACCTCGCAATATGCAATAAAACGGCAGATGTCCAGGTTTGAAGGCAAAATACAATCAGACCTCAAAAAAATACCAGAACAAGATAAGCTTTACAACGCCATGAAGCGTAAGCAGGAAAGCAAGGAAAAAATTTATGAGTTTTTGCTGGAGAAACGCGAAACCATATCCTTAAAGTACGCCTCAACGGTTTCTGATTCGGAAATTGTGGATGATGCGCACGCAGCTAAAGCAAAATGGCCAAAACCAGCTATTGTGTACGCATTAGCTTTATTATTAGGCTTAGCAGCCCCTGTGGGCTTATTGTATGCACGTGAAAGCCTAAACGAGCGTATAAGCAACCGCAAGCAAATTGAAGATGCCGTTAACGTACCAATATTAGGCGAACTATCTTACCAGGAAGACACTACACCTATTGTAGTTACCCAGGGAAGAGGGAAGTTTGCCATTGGCGAACAATTTAGGGTACTGCGTACCAATTTATCGCACCTGCACGGTAATAGCGACGCTGGCCGCGTTACCTTGTTTACCTCGAGCATAGGCAGCGAGGGCAAGAGTTTCGTGAGTTCGAATCTTGCAGTTACCCTTGCATATGCTTCCAGAAGAACTATCATTTTAGAGATGGATCTTCGCAAACCAAAAATATCAGGCGTGTTTAACCTTTCACCAGAGCATCCCGGCATCAGCGATTACCTGGTAGAAACACACACCGATTTATCTGCGCTGATACAGCCATCGGGCATACCGGGGCTTGATGTATTGGGTTGCGGACCAATACAGCCAAACCCATCGGAATTGCTGGAAAAAGATAAACTTGATGAGTTGATAAATAGCCTGAAAGAGAAATACGACGATATCCTTATCGATTCGCCGCCGATACACCTGGTAACCGATGCCTATATTATTGCCCGTACAGCCAACGCTGCTGTATATATGATTAGGCAGGGCCACACCCTTAAGGATGAATTGGAATTTATTAATGAGGTTGACCAGGCAAACAGATTCCCTAAATTCACTCTTGTATTTAACGGTATCAAACGCGATCAGTTTAACTACGGCTATGGCTACACAAATAGCTACTATAGTTCTTACAATACTTATACTGATAAAGAAAAGGAAACTATCGGATCCAAAATACGGACGTTCTTAAGGAGATTTTAACACCGGATGGGCATTGCTTTTACCGCTTTACTCACAAATATTTAGCTAGGCCGTTTGGTTTTACCGGCTTAGCTAAATTACCCAAAATATACTGCACTGGAGTATTTTGAAAACCGAACAAAAGGTGATAAACAGCGTAATACATCGTGTTTGCATAATATTGAAATATAATGGCGAAAAAAATATCTAAAATTTGTTGTATAGGTGCTGGCTACGTGGGTGGGCCCACTATGGCTGTAATTGCACAAAAATGCCCCGATATTAAGGTTACAGTTGTTGATTTGAACCAGGCGAGGATTGATGCCTGGAACGACCCCGACACCAACAACATACCAGTTTACGAGCCCGGTTTATCAGAGGTGGTTGCCGAGGCACGGGGCCGTAACTTGTTTTTCTCCACCAACGTAGACGACGCAATCGCCGACGCCGAAATGATTTTCATCTCGGTTAACACTCCCACCAAAACTTATGGCTCGGGTAAAGGCATGGCAGCCGACCTAAAATACATAGAGCTGTGCGCCCGCCAAATTGCCCGGGTATCAAAAACAGATAAGATAATCGTCGAAAAATCCACGTTGCCGGTACGTACGGCCGAAGCCGTTAAAAGCATTTTGCAGAACACCGGCAACGACGTACAATTCCAAATACTATCCAACCCGGAGTTTTTAGCCGAAGGCACGGCTGTTGAAGACCTACACGCACCTGACCGTATTTTAATTGGTGGCGATACCACCCCCGAAGGCCAGGAAGCAATACAAGCCTTGGTAGAAGTTTATGCCAATTGGGTACCTACCGAACGTATACTGACTACCAACCTATGGTCGTCGGAGTTATCAAAGCTGACCGCAAATGCATTTTTAGCACAAAGGGTATCGTCTATTAATGCACTATCCGAATTGTGCGAGCACACAGGAGCAGACATATCAGAAGTTGCGCGCTCTATTGGCACCGACAGCCGCATCGGCCCTAAATTTTTAAATGCTTCGGTAGGCTTCGGCGGATCGTGCTTTCAAAAAGACATTTTAAACCTGGTATACATTGCCCGCTCTTACGGGCTGCAGCAGGTTGCTGATTATTGGGAGCAGGTAATCATCATGAACGATCATCAAAAAAGGCGCTTTGGCAATAAAATAGTAAAAACGCTTTATAATACCGTTTCGGGTAAAAAGATTGCCTTTTTAGGGTGGGCTTTTAAAAAGGACACCAACGATACTCGCGAGTCCCCTGCGATATATGTTGCAGACGACCTTTTGAACGAACAGGCAAATATTTCGGTGTATGACCCCAAAGTGGGCGAAAAACAGATATTAGGCGATTTAAACTACTTGCAAAACCGCAGCGAAGCCCAAAATGCCGAATTAGTAACTGTTTTGGATGATGCTTACGAGTGCTGCAAAGGCGCACATGCTATTGCTGTGATGACTGAGTGGGATGAATTTAAAACATACGATTGGGAACGAATTTATAACAACATGATAAAACCCGCATTTTTATTTGACGGGCGTAATGTTGTAGACCGTAAAAAGCTGTTGAGCATTGGTTTTAAAGTTTATGTTGTGGGCAAATAGCCCACACTATTTTGCATTAGGCAATTACTGGTTAGCTCAATGCCAGAAACAAATAACTAAGACGCTTAACACGCAACCGGTGCCGTAATGAGTTTTTCGATTCACCGCTTAGAACTACTATGGGTATTGGGGCTTGCTTGTGAGGAGACTTACAGAGGCAATGCCTACAGGCCGTGCTTGGCTTTTTAACGCTATGAAAAACAACGATGCCCACGCCTGCCGCTTAAATATAAGCCGGTTTTTGAAAATGGCCATCATAATTTAACTATTAAAAATAGAAATGAGCATTACGCAACTACGGCGCGACAAGTTTGAAAATGGAATAATCCTGTATTCTTTCATCGGGATAGTCCTAATTCAACCTATATTGTTAAAGTTTTTGGGTAAAGCACGCCTTGGCCCAGGCAGCTACATCGACGAGATCTTTTATGTAATTTTCATAGGCCTTTTTCTTACAAAACTATCCCGCCTTTTTAAAATAAAATATTATGGGCTGGCCGTGCTATTTTACTTTATCTATGTGTTGTTTGGCGTGTTTAGTGCTTTTAATTTGCCTTTCAGCAGAAACCTCACGCAGATATTCCTGCAGGTGTTCCTCGATCTTAAGTTCCCGATATTCATTTCCGTATATATCACCTTGTTAATGAGCGATAAGCTTATCCAAACATTTGATAAACTATTTAAAATAATGGTGGTGGCGTCTATACCCTTGTGTATTTTCCAATTGGTAGCGCCCGGCGTTTACGGTTCAATATTTGATAAAGATGTTACCGAAGCAATGTTTGATTATGGTGGCGTAGCCGATTTGCAACGTTGCGCGGGGATTTTTTGGCACCCTGCTCAGTTGGCCTTCTTTTCCGGCATTGCTGCGTTTTATTTTATCTATATTAAACGCAATGTTGTTTATTGCGGAGCCGCCTTGTTAAACCTGGCTTTATCGTTGCAACGACAGGAAACCGCTACTTTTTTCCTGCTCATAGTATGCGTATATGTTTACGCTACAAAAAACCGGAAACCGCTATACTTCCTTGTGCCTTTTATTGTCGTATTAGTGGTAGTATATGCCGACAATGTTATCCATTATATTGACAACTTTTCTAGTTATGTGGGGTTAAAATATGCTGGCAGCGCCACAGATGCACGCGTGGTTTTCTACGTTTCGTCGGTCACGCTTGCAACCAAATATTTCCCGATGGGGGTTGGCTTTGGCAACTTCGGAGGGTTTTCTGCCGAAATGTATAACAGTAGCGTTTACACCGCCATTGGCTTCAATAAATACTGGTGGTTTAAAAAAGATAAGTTCTTAACAGATACCTATTATCCTCACGTACTGGCCGAAGCAGGCTATTTTGGTTTGGCGTTTTATTGCTTATTTCTGCTGTTTTTGGGCTTAGCGCTGTTAACCCTCGCTACAGATAGGCGGCTAAAAGGTGCGATATTGTTTGTCTATCTGTTCATTGTAATAGTGTGCCTTACCGCGCCTGCTTTTAATGACCCGTTGGATTTTACGCTTGTGGGTGTAATTATTGCCATGACACGGAAAGACACCATTATTATTAATGTGTTAAAAAATATAAAAATTATAACATCACGGCAGGCGCCGCTGGTCACGGAGTAGGGTACCGTCTAAAATTTTTTTACTGATGAAAACTGCAACGCCCCACCAAATATAATAAGAAGTATAAATGAGTAAAAAAAATAGCCTTACCAGTTTAACAATAATATACACTTTAGGTACCTTTTCTTCAAAGGTACTCCAGTTTGTTTTGGTTTTTGTAATGACTTATTTTCTTACAAAAACGCAAATAGGGAGTTATGACCTCATCTTAACAACTCTGTATTTGATTGTCCCCTGTGTAACGTTGCAAGTAGATTCTTCGGTATTAAGATGGCTTTTAGATGCCGATGGGCCCGAAAATAAAGACCGAATCATTCGTAATGCCTTTTTCCTTTTGGGCTGCAACATAATAGTGTATTCTGTTATATATTGGGCCGGGTATTTCATTTACAGGTTTAATTATGCGGGGTACATTTATGCCCTCTCGTTATGCCAAATTCTGCTCCCCACCATGCAACAGGGCGCGCGAGGGCTGGGAAAAAACGTGATGTTTACTGTTAGCGGTTTGCTATACTCATTTTTATATGTTATATTCACACTTATTGTTCTTTACTTCTTTAAAGCGGGCGTTTACGGTTTACTTATAGCTAACGCGTTAGGCATTTTAATTGTGCTTTTGTATTTGTTTTTTGCCAATCAATATTACCGCTACATTTTTATAAAAGCCCCTATTGATAAAGTGCTGATGAAAAAGATGGTTACGTATTCGTTGCCGCTTTTACCAAATAGCTTGAGCTGGTGGCTTGTAATATCTGCTACCAGATACATTATCCTTTACTTTATGGGGGCAGCTGCCAATGGTATCTTTGCCATCTCGTTTAAGTACCCAACTATATTACTTGTTTTGGGTAGCATATTCAATTTGGCCTGGCAGGAGAAGGCAATTAGAACAATTGATGACGAAAATAAAAGCAAATATTACTCGGAAATTATTGACAAGTACGTACGGTTTTTATTCGGCGTGGTAATTATCCTGTCGTGCTGTTCAAAGTTTTTAATGAAAAACATGGTAAAAGCCACATTTTTTGACGCCTGGCGCTATATGCCGATTTTGCTGCTCGCTGTAACCGCGCAGGCTTTGGTTGCTTTTTATGGAGCAGGCTATATTAGCAGTAAGGAAACAAAGGGCGCCTTTACCTCATCTGTAATTGGAGGCGTGGTATCGGTTGTGGTTAGTCTTTGCACCATACAATTTGCTGGCCTTTACGGCGTTAGCGCATCTATCTTAGTAGGCTTTGTTGTAATGCTGGTGATACGGATAAACCAAACAAAGCGATACTTTCAGATAGATTTGCCATACCAGCTGATTGCCGAGTTAACAGTGCTGTTTTGCATAATAAGCGCCAACAATTATATCGAAAACAAATACATATTTTCCGTGGCGCTCGCAGCCTCGATAGGGATATTTATTTTCTACAATAAAAATTTTATTAATATAACTAAATCCAAATTACTTAGCTATGGAAAAAGATAAGTATGGTTTAATGGGATGTTCCCGGCCATTATCTAATGTTGGCGATTTTGTTCAAAGCATCGCAGCAAGACAGTTTTTACCGCAAGTTGATGTGTATTGTGATCGTGAAGAGCTCAATACCTACGACGGCGATGACGTTAAAATGATTATGAACGGCTGGTACATGCATGAGCCCGCAAATTGGCCGCCGTCTGATAAGATCGACCCATTGTACGTAGCCATGCACATAAACCCAACCGCAATTGAAGGCATGACCAATGAAGCAAGCCTGGCCCATTATAAAAAGCATGAGCCAATAGGCTGTCGAGATATGGCTACCTATGAATTGCTAAAAAGTAAAGGCATCGATGCATACTTTTCTGCCTGTTTAACATTAACGTTGGGCAAAACATATAAACGGGACAGCATTACCGATGATATTTACATCATCGATCCGCTTTTTCATTACCTAACTCTCGCAGAAACGATAGCTGCACCTAAAAAATTGGCAAATCGCTTGCTTAGCGGCCGTTTTTTTAAAGAACTTTCGTTAAAAAATAACGTGCTGAAATCGGTGTTCACAAGCGAATTGCTGCAAAAAGCCAAATACGTTACCCAGATGGTTCCGATAGTAAATACGGAACAGAGTTTTAAAACTGCCGACGAGTATTTAAAAATGCTTGCTAATGCAAAGTTTGTGGTAACATCGCGTATCCATTGCGCCTTGCCTTGCCTTGCTATGGGTACACCTGTAGTATTTTTAAATGGTGGGTTTGGTGGTAAAGGAGGCCGGTTCGACAGCCGTTTTGGAGGACTTATTGATTTATTTAACCGAGTTGATATCGACAAAAACGGTAAAATGACTTACAACTTTGAGCACGATGGCAAGATTGGTGTTAATACACCACTGGTTAACAAAACATTGCACATTCCTTATGTTCAGGCTATCAGTAAACGAGTTGAAGAATTTATAAAAGGTTAACTACAAATACCCAAAGGAATTTACCGTTTACGCTGATATGAAAAACCCGGTTGCTATACCCTTGCACATTTCCGATAAAATTTTAACGATAGGCACGCCCTATAAAGAGTTTAAAGGCGGCATAAGTATAGTAATTAATACCTATTCTAAGTACTTTGAAAAATTCAATTTCCTTTCTTCATATAAAAGGTCAAAGTCTAAAATAGTTGTATTTTTTTACTATCCGTACTTTGTTTTTAAACTATTTTTTTATTTGCTGTTTAAGCGCCAAATAAAAATAGTACACATTCATGGTGCGGCCAAAGGCAGTATTTACCGCAAATATGGGGTGTTCTTCATCTCGAAATATATATTCGGGAAAAAGGTAGTGTACCACAGCCATGGTTCTGAATTGAAGGAGTTTTACCACGATAGCAGCAATACTATAAAAAGATTCCTGAAGCATTTTTTTTGCAGCGCAGACATAGTTATATGCCTGTCGCAGCAATGGAAAGATTTTTTTGTGGAAACATTTGGCGTAAAACAAATTGCTATACTGGAAAATATTGTGGAGCGCAATAGCGCCACAAAACCCGAATTTATACCTGGTAACCCTGTAACTTTCCTTTTTTTGGGCCTCATTGGTGCCCGCAAAGGGCTATTTGACCTTTTGGAAGTATTGAAAGACAACCGAGGGGTTTTTGAAGGGAAATTAAACTTGCTAATTGGCGGCCGGGGTGAAGTAAAGCGCTTGGAGGACTATATAGCCGATAATAACCTACAAACGATGGTTACCTTTGAGGGCTGGATAATAGGCGAAAAAAAAATATCCCTGCTTGAAAAAGCCGATGTTTACACTTTGCCATCTTATAATGAGGGGCTGCCTATTTCCATTTTAGAGGCACTTAGTTACAAATTACCCATATTAACAACTCAAATAGGAGGCATTCCAGAAGTAGTTAAGGAAAACTGGAACGGCTTTTTACTTACACCGGGCGATAAACCAACTTTATTTGAAAAATTAAAATGGTTTACCGAGCATACCGGTGAGATTAGGAAAATGGGGCAAAACTCCCAGGAAATTGTAAAAAACTACTATGCAGACGTGGTTATACCAAAACTGCAGCAAATTTATATTGAACTGTTAAAAAAATAAATACCGGGCGTTGCCTGTAAAAAAAGAAAGAAGACCTCACCATGAAACGAGTATTAAAAACCTATTACGCCGATGTGCCAAACATGGGCGATCTGCTGAATGAATTGTTAATAAGGGATGTTTTTGGCTACGATTTGAAAAGGCACAAACCAGCAACTGCCGAACTTAGCGTAATTGGAAGCGGCATGGATTGTTTTTTGAGAGACACCCATGTTTACCCCCGTTATTGGTCTCTTTGGCAAGAGTTTAGGGCCAAATTTACACCGGGCCCGCTTAATGTTTGGTGTACTGGTTTTATTTCAAACGACAAAAGCGATAGCCACGGCTTTTACCGTGAAATGAACTTCTGTTCGGTAAGAGGTAAGCTCACTAAAGCCAGGATTGAAAAAATATTGGGTAAAACTTTAGATATCCCTGTTGGCGATGGCGGCTTAATAACTCCCTATCTGTTCGATAAGCCTATCGCAAAGAAATACGCCGTAGGTATAATCCCTCACTTTAAAGAACAGCAGGAGCCTATTTTTCAAAAAGTAAAAGAAAAATTTGCCAACTCGTTCATCATCAATTTACGTGACGACCCAATGGAAGTTATCCGTCAAATAGCGCAAAGCGATATCATCATCTCCAGCAGTTTGCATGGGCTAATACTGGCAGATAGTTTTGGTATCCCCAACCAATGGATAAAAGTTACGAGCAACTTAAAAGGCGACGGATTTAAATTCGACGATTATTATTCCGCGTTCGACCTTAAATCAAACCCTATAGATACAAATACTACCGATATCCCATCAATCAACCAAATTATTGACAGTTTTAAAATTACCCCGGCGATGATGGCGGCAAAACAAAAAGAAGTGTTTGATGCTTTCCCTTTTAAATAAGCTTATTTGATTAGTAACGCTGTTGAAATACGTATTAATTGAATTCTTAAACAGCCCCAGCAAAATTGCTGGGGCTGTTTATTTTTGGTAAAATACGTGTTACCTGCAAAACATGCTGCATGGCGTTTTGTTAACACACAAGTACTCAGTAGATGAGCGTACCTGATATATTAAACTTATTTTCAATTAAATAAGTTACAATTATACCACCCTTCCATCGTTATTAAAGAATAATACAGAAGCCTCCGCATGAAAAATATAAAAATTATACGTTCAATGGCAACCGCAATAATTTTAGCATTTGCCTGTAGCCACAGCATTGCCCAAACCGACTACATAGGCTCAAGCAAAGTGCCCGAACATCCAAGGCTGTTGTTGCTGAAAGGCGAGGAAGAACGCCTTAAAATTGCTGCCCAAAGCCCTCAATGGGCTATAACACAGCGCATAATTCTTAGCCAGTGCGATAAGATGATGTACCTGCAGCCAATCCGTATCATTACATCGGCTAAGCGCCTCAGCAATTCAAGGGAGGCTCTGCGCAGGCTATTTTTTCTTTCCTACGCATGGCGGATAACCGGCAACGATAAATACTTAAAACGAGGCGAACAGGAATTGCTGTCAGTATCGGCCGCGCCGGATTGGAACCCTGCTATTTTTTTGGATGTCGCCGAAACTACTTTAGGCGTATCAATTGCCTACGATTGGCTTTATAGCGGCATATCAGCAGAATCGAGAGGGATTGTGAAAACAGCTATATTAAAAAAAGGACTTGAGCCTTCGCTAGACCCAAAATACAATGGCTGGCTAAAATGGACGAATAACTGGAACCAGGTTTGCAACTCGGGCATGGCCTTTGGCGCTTTAGCCATTTACGAAGACAACCCCCAGTTGGCTAAAACTATTATCAACCGGGCCATTACAACAACACCATTAGCCATGGCCGAATATGCGCCTAATGGCGCCTTCGTAGAAGGTTTTATGTATTGGAGCTACGGCACCGATTTTAACGTAATGCTGATAAGTGCCCTTAAAAAAGCTTTTGGAACGGATTATGGACTGACAAAACAACCCGGCTTTTTGTCAACCGCCGGCTACATGGAAAATATGACCGGACCAACCGGACGGGCCTTCAATTATTCCGATTCCAGGCCGTATGCAATACAGCCAGATGTTTCGATGTTTTGGTTTGCAAACGAACTGAAAGATCCGTCATTACTTTGGGTAGAGCGTGGCTACCTTGCACGGCCAAAAACAAAGGACTTTGCATCAAACAGGCTGTTACCAGCTGCTATAATTTGGGGCAGCAGTTTAAATTTAAACACTGTATCACCGCCTGCCACAAAAATGTGGGTCGGCGGGGGCGAAAATCCTGTGGCACTGATGCGCACTTCATGGACGGACCCCAACGCCATATATGTTGGCGTTAAAGGCGGTTCGCCCTCTATAAGCCACGCCCACATGGACGCAGGCTCCTTTGTAATGGATGCAAACGGTGAGCGATGGGCGATGGACCTGGGGGCGGAAGGGTATGCAGGCTTGGAATCTAAAGGTATTGCCCTTTTCGATAGATCAGCAAGATCACAGCGTTGGGACATACTCCGCAACAGCAATAAAGCTCATAATACGCTTACTGTAAACGATGGGCTACAAGCTTTAACAGGTAATGCCCCTATTATAAGTACATCAACCAGCCCCGATTTTATGAACGCGGTGGTAGACCTTAGCACTATCTACGCGGGCGCGCTAACCAAAGCTACACGCGGCGTTGGTATTGTAAACAACAGTTATGTAATAATAACAGACGAGTTGCAAGCGCCGGCTTCACAAACTACCGTAAAATGGACAATGCTTACCTCGGCCAACGTGCGGATTACGAGCAACTCTACCGCCGAACTCACTCAAAACGGGAAAACATTGTTTGTAAAAGTGCAGGAGCCAGCCAACGTTGTACTGAAAACCTGGTCGACAAACACGGGAAGGTATTTCGATTCGCGCAACGATGGAGCAACATTTTTTGGCTTCGAACTACAGTTACCTCCAAACTCCAGCAACGTATCTACGGTATTGCTGATGCCTCAAACAGGCCAAGCAGCTTCCGTTAAACCCAGGGCGTTAAAAGAATGGCCTAAATCATTAAACAAATAAAAACTTCAAGCCTCCCCCCTATACAATCATAACTCACAGCCTTCCTGCCGCCTAATATGCCTTTTCTGTATTGATTTATAATTAAGCATATATAAGCACAAAGTAGTATAATATTAAAATTCGGTAGAAATGTTGTAAAAGCCGTCTCCAAAAATCGGCAGCAAACGCTCTATTAATAACCTTATTTACAACAAAATGGTTTAATTTTTAGTAAAAATTGAATTATGAAAACACTTTCATAAAATAATTTTAAAAAAAACATCTTTAAATATTCTTTTTTCGACCATTTTTTGTAATTTTAACCATTGCAAAAAAATAAAGCCTTGAGCAAAAAAAAGATAATATTAATATGTTCTGACGGGGGGCATTTGGCACAAATATTAGAAATAAAAGGCCTGTTTCAACAGTACGATTATTTATTGGTAACTGAAAAAACCGAGGCTACCGCTGCCTTGGCAGAAAAGTACAACATTAGGTTTTTAAAACCGAGGCCAAAGGGTGGCCGGGGTATGCAGTTTTGGTTGAGTGTTTTCACAAATTTATTTTTATCTTTCAGGCTTTTAGTAACGCATTACCCCAAAGCTATAATTACAACAGGCAGTCATACTGCTGTGCCGATGTGTATTTTAGGAAAATTGTTTTTTGTAAAAGTGGTTTGGATATTATCATTTGCAAGAATTGATACCAAAGCAAAATCTGCCAGCTTAATATATCCTATTGCTGATAAATTTATAGTTCAATGGCAAACGGCACAGAAGCTATATCCAAAGTCGGTATATTTAGGAGGAATCTATTAAATATGATATTAGTTTTATTAGGTACATTTTATATAGAATTTCCGCGGCCGATAATAGCGATTGAGAAACTTCTGCAAGAAGGTAAACTTAGTGAAGAGGTGATTGTACAAAACGGCTACACGCAATACCAGTCGGATCAGCTAAAATTGCAACCGTTCCTTGATCACGATACGCTGGATAGATTATACCGCGATGCAAGGATAATAATTACACATGCCGGCACGGGCTCTATCATGAAAGGTGTAAAAATGGGGAAAAAGATGATATCGGTACCCCGTTTGTATAAATATGGCGAACATATTGACGACCATCAGATAGAGATACACAACGAATTTGTAAAAATGGGTTACATTTATCCCTGGAACGAAAACGATTCGCTTGAAGAGATTTTAAAGGAAATTAATAACTTCGTGCCCAATAAATATGTGTCAAATAAACAGGAAATTATTAGTTACTTAAAAACGTTTATTGATTCATTATAATTTTAATAATAAAATAATAAAAATGCTTAAAGTTGCAATTATAGGTGCTGGCAAAATGGGGATTTCTCATTTATCAATTTTGGGAGCCCATCCGGATGTGGATGTGGTAGGTGTTTGCGACACCTCCAAAATGGTGAATGACTTTCTGTCCAAATATGGAAAATTTAATTGCTTTACCGATTTTAAGAAAATGCTGAGCGAAACAAAGCCGGATGCCGTTGTGGTAGCGGTACCCACAAAGTTTCACTACAGCATGATAAAGGAGCTGCTTTTAAGCAAAGTACACATTTTTGCCGAAAAGCCCTTTTGCCTTACTGCCGCGCAAGGCGAAGAATTGGTGACCCTGGCAAAACAACAAGGCATAGTAAACCAAATAGGCTACCATAATAAATTTATAGGCACATTTGGCGAAGTAAAACGCCTGGTAAAAAACGGGGTATTGGGTAAAATATACCACTTTGTTGCAGAAAGCTACGGCCCGGTAGTAATACGGCCCAAACAGGATACATGGCGCTCTGACCCATCTGAAGGCGGTGGGTGTTTGATGGATTACGCATCACACGTTATCGACCTTGTGAACGATATACTTTCGCCGGTTGCCGCTGCTAAAGCAAGCTTGCTTAAATCTGTATTCTCCACAACAGTAGAAGATGCTGTTTATTCAACCTTAGAACTGGAAAATAAAGTTACCGGCCTGCTATCGGTTAACTGGAGCGACGAAACCCACCGTAAAATGACCACTTCGCTAACCATAGTGGGCACAAATGGTAAAATTGTTTCTGACGCAAACGAATTAAAAGTTTATATAAAAGATAACCCAATTGACGGGTACACAAAAGGCTGGACGGTTAAATATATAACTGATTTGACTGAAGAGGTAGATTTTTACCTGCGTGGCGAAGAATATTCGGCCCAGTTAGATTATTTTATAAAAGCCTGCCTTGGCAAAGTACCTAATACTATAAACACATTTCATTCTGCCTGGAACACGGATAGAGCAATAGAAATGATTAAACAAAGCGCTAATTAATATTATGGAACGAATTTTATTTGGAGATAATCAATTCTTTGCGGTAAATCATATTTCCGATGAAAAATCGCGGGCACAATCCATTAAATTCAGAGAAGATAGTGCAATCATCAAAACACTGGACGAGGCCCGCTCGGTAGGTATCAATACCTTTATGTGTACTACACATGATAGGATTGCTAACATTTGTAACATTATACGTGCCGAGCCGGAAAAATACAAGGATTTTAAAATATTCCCTTGTATGCCGTATGCACATAAATATGCCAATGCTGTAACCGAATTAGGCATAGCCGGCACATTAAAGCAGTACGTACCGGGCAATTTCTTCGGATCGATGTTTAAAGGGGGCATGGCATTTTTGTCAAAAGATTACCTTTCTATCATGGAACTTTTAGTGGATGCCGAAATGAAAATGTTTAAAGGCATTAATACTCCGGTTATCTTTTTACAAAACGTTATTACCGATCTTTTCCTGGGCTTGCGTGCATACGAGGTGTTAGCCGCTTTTCAGCACTATGTAAAGAAAAAATACAACGCGGATGCCGGATTTATAACCATGAATATGCCTAAACTGCTTGATGCACTGGAGGGGCAGGGAATAACAAACCCTATCATTTGCTCATCCATCAACAAAGTAGGGTTCCGTATGAGTGGCGGTAAAGAAATTTATGAAGAAACATTAAAAACCCGCAAAGTTAGGGCAATAGCTATGCAGGTATTAGGTGGCGGGGCCATATCGCCAAAAGAAGCGATTGAATATGTTTGCGGTTTGCCCAACATCGAATCTATATTATTCGGCGCCTCTTCCAAAGCAAATATTGCTAATACGGTAGAAAATATTCACCTTTTCGATAAAAAATAACATAAAGTTTCTGCACAACCGCTTAAATATCCCTAGAAAACAGGAGATTTTAAAAATATTAAATTAATACAAAACGTTCGATATTATTAGATATTTTTTATTATTATCATTTCCTGTTATTTAAAGCTACTGCATCAAGTTCCATAACGGGGAGTACTGCCTTTAGTTGGCTAAAATAATTTGAGATTAGCGGTTTTTTATAGGTGGGTTTTGTTTTTTTTATAGGTTGTATATACTTTTATTTATGTACCGCAAAGACACCATTTTCCTTTCAGAATAATAAAAATCGAACAATATAATACCTAATTAAAGAAATTTATATAAATTAGGCTCATAATTTATGAAGATGCTAATCACATTACTGACACAGTAATTAACATTTGAAATGAATAACTTTAATGCGAAAGTTGCTTAACTTTTGTGGGGAGCATAATTAAACATTTTGTTATTTAGTTTATCCTGTTGCCTCCCCCCATAGGTTTAACTTTGCATGATTGTAACGTTAATATTAATAAATAATTATAGTACTTATCAATTAAGCACATAAATTTATTAAAATTACAAAGTACTACGCTGAAATTTTCAGTTCTAAAACAACTAATAAATGGTTCATCGCTACGCTACGTTTATAAAAACTATTAATCTTACTTTTGATTACCTGGTTTTAAACACGAGTATGGTTATAGCTTATTACATTGTTGATAAAGTACATATACTGTGGGCAACCAATAAGAACTACCTCCCAATAGTTTTAGTTTTCAATCTTACCTGGCTGCTCTCGGCAAACTTAACCCGCTTGTATGATAAGGTATTGAATAGAGATGCCGTTAATACTTATCGTAACGTAATTAAAACCTACCTCATTTTTATAGCTTTAATATGCATGATAGTAACCGTAATAGGCATTAAAGCTTATTATATAACCCGGGGTTACTTAGTTTATTCGTGCGGTATATTTGGGGTTATCCTTTGGATATGGAAACTTATATTTTTAAGTATCCGCAAAAGCGACCGGGCATCATTGTACGATTCAAGAAAGGTTATTATAGTAGGAAGCGGACGCATAAGTAACGATCTACATGATTTTTTTAGGGGAAACCCGGACAGAGGCTATAAACTGGTTGGCTTTTTTGATGATAGTTCCGACTCAGTTGGGCATGCAAATATGCACCTTGGCTCTACAGATGATTGCATCGACTACGTACTTAATAACAAGATAGATGAAATATTTTGCACGTTGCCTGTCTCAGAAACACAAAAGATTGAAAAGCTATTATCCGATGCCGAAAAAAACCTGATACGTTTTAGAATTATCCCCGAGTATTACGACTATGGCATTAAGCCAGTGCTTATACAAAGCTTCGGCCATATCCCGGTGATCTCGGTAAGGTCAGAACCGCTCGAGAACATGCTCAACCGTTTTGTAAAACGCCTCTTTGATATTTGTTTTTCGTTGTTTATTATCGTTTTCTTTTTCAGTTGGCTGTTCCCTATTTTGGCCATTCTGATAAAATTAGAATCTAAAGGCCCGGTATTGTTTAAACAACTGCGTTCGGGCCGCGACAACAACCCTTTTTGGTGCTATAAGTTTAGGAGCATGCGCGTAAACGCTGATAGCGATAGCGTACAAGCTGTACGAAACGATAAACGTATAACTAAGTTAGGGGCCTTTATGCGGCGTACCAGCATAGACGAACTACCGCAGTTTTTTAATGTATTGAGAGGTAATATGAGTGTAGTAGGCCCGCGCCCGCATATGCTTAGCCACACTATACAATACTCGCAACTGATAGATAGGTTTATGGTGAGGCACTTTTTAAAACCAGGCATAACAGGCTGGGCGCAGGTAAAGGGCCTTCGTGGCGAAACCCGTACCACAGAAGCCATGCTTCAGCGCGTAGAGGCCGACGTTTGGTATCTGGAAAACTGGTCGTTTCTGTTTGATATGAAAATTATCTTCCTTACCGTTTGGAATGCATTGAAGGGTGAAGAGAATGCATTTTAACTTCGTTATAGTTTATCCCACCCGGATGTATTGTACCTGCCATGCCATACACTGATAATAGCATCAGCAATAATTCCCGGTTTTTTGTAAGGGCGGTTGGTTATCAGCGTTAATCCTTCGGTTAGTTGCTCACCCATTTTTTCATAACTCATATTATCAATAATCGCTAAGGACCGTTTGCTCATTAGCTTTTTCCCGGCTTTATCCAGGTAGATGTATTTTAATATGGTACTGGCCATATCGGGGGTGTCAAATGCATCAAAGCTAAAACCATTTTCCCCTTCTATCAACAGATCGTTTGCGGCATTAACCGTGCGGCTAAGCAATACCGGTAAGCCTGCAGCCATCGCTTCATTTACCACAAGCCCCCAGGTTTCCGAAAAACTGGGTAATATAAATGCTTCGGCCCCGGCAAAGTGCTGTGGTAATTTGTTATTATCAACCGCATCAATAAACTGCGCTGTTTTTAGGCCTAACCTTATTTTTTGCTGGTGCAGATTATGCACCTCGGGCCCGCTTCCTACAATTTGCAACTCATAACCTGTATGTTGCTGCTCCACCACATACCAGGCGTTTAGCAAGCCATCTATGTTTTTTATAGGCACCTGCCTGGCAACACATATTATGGTTTTACGAGCGGCTTCGGCACCCCTATCCGCCATAAACAACTTATTATCTATACAAGCAAAGCCGTAAAAAAAATGCACGCCCTGCTGCTTAAAATGCGCATAGGCAGCGTCATAGCTTTTCGATGGCAGCCAAAAGCCGTCTGCATGGCTTGTAATCAAATTCTTTACCCACTGCACCACCGCATTACGTTTTACCTGCGTTGGCCGGGCATCGTCAAACATTATAAATTTCTTCTTGTTTTTTTTCGCCCAGGATATACCCAACGCCCCTGCAAAAAAAACAATGGAGGGACCAATAACAACATCGGGAGATATTTTATCGAGCGCTGCAAACAGTTTGGCCTTCAGTTGCCCTCCCGGCATGTCGCCGGCAGCTTTATCGGGGTATAAGCATGCCCACCAGCTATTATTACTGTTAAAGGTATCAAACTCATACGGAGAGCCTTTACCAAATAGCTCGATGGCGTTTAGTTGTATATTTTCAGCACCTAAATAGTCGCGCAGGTAAATTAGCCGTCCTTTCCAGTAAACCCTGAAATCGTTATTTAATATAACTATTTTCACTTTGATATTTTTTTAAACTTATCCCAAATAATAGGGAACAGCGTTTTCATCCATAATTTAACAAAAGCCCCATAATAATCGGCAGGGAAGTGCTTTTTTATATAAAACAAATACTCTTTATAAGCCAGCCCTTTCGGGCTATACAAATAGGCTATCCGTTTTTTCAGAGAGTGCCTGCCGGTTAGCCAGTTTACGCCGTGATCATCTTCGCAATAGCCGTAATAGCCAGGGGCAACTAATACATTAAGCCCGGCTTTAAATGCGGTTAAAGTGTAATCGTAATCGGCTAGGTAATGAGTGTAAGCGTCGCAAAATATGCCTATTTTTGTTATCGTTGCCGCGTCAACCAAAAAAACGTTAGCATTACCCAAATGGCAAGGGCGGGTACCCCACTCTTGTGGTGTAAGGCTGTAATAGGCCGCATGCTTTATATTATATAAGGCGTGGCCACCGTAGGACATTGTGTTGCTTAATGGGCTTAATGTTGACCCCACCATTACAGTGCCTTTGCTTGATACACCATGGTAACTATCCAGTAGTCGCAACAGCGAACTATCCGTCAACACTACATCATCGTTATAAAGCAGAAAAATATCGTAATGCTTTTGTGTTATTGCGTGGCACCAGACAGCACGCATACCTCCTGCCCAAAATAGGCTGCCGTTACCGGCAACAATTTTAACATTGGGAAAGTTGGTAGCTACGGCTACGGCAGTACCGTCGGTAGATCCATCATCAAGCACGTATATATCCGGGCTAAGCCTATCAAAGCCTTCCTGCCCGGTTAAACTATGCAGAAAGCCTATCGTTTTTTCCTTACGATTATAACAGGTAATTAAAACCGCGCAGCTATAGTTAAGCTCTGCCATAGGGTTTTGGTTCGTCCTCTGGTTCTTCTTGCGCGCCATACCTGCTAAATGCCTTTTGTTTGTCCCCTATAAATAAAAAAATCATGATGATAGGTAGAAACAATATTGGTTCGCCAAAACTTAAAGCCAGCAAAATGAGTGTGCAATAAACAAGGTTTTCCCAGGTAAGCACATATTGCTTGCAAAACCGGCTGTATTTAAATAATAGATACAATAAACCTACCACGCCAAATTTTGCAATAAAATCAAACACCCCGTTTGAGATATTTACCGTGTAAGATTTATTCAACACATCATTATACTTATTGCTTACACCTAAAATAAGTTTACTGCCAAAAGTATCGTAAATATACACCATACTGGAAAAACGGTTCAACGGAATTTCCATGCGGTTGTGATGATAATACCTTTCTAAAACCTTTAAGTGCTTAAGGTCGCGCATGTCTTCGTTGTAGGTGTCAACAATTTTGTTGCCCAAAAAGGGGATAAACACAAACGCCAATATAATGGCAGGCACCAAAATAAGTACATAGATATTTATTTTAGGCACTTTATAGCGGTACGACAAAAACACAAGCACCAATAGCCCTAAATAATTTGTGGTAGAAAACGTAGTAATGTTTGCTATAATAAGCAGGATGGTTATATTATCGTATTTAAACTTGTTTAAAAAGAAATGGAACATTAGTGTGAGTACCAGGAAACACCCAAAAGCACCCGGTTCCCAAACAAAACCCGAGTTACTAAAATCGTGGAAACCTTGTGTGTAAGTAAAAAACAAGGCATTTGTATAACCAGGAATAGTATTACCGGTGGGGAAATTTAATGTAGTAAATATTTTATACATAACTGCCGGCGCCAAAAGCTGCAGCGCATAAAACACCAGCGAGATGATGGTTAGATGCACCATCACCTTTACAAAATTAGCAAGCAATTTATCTTTTAACAGCACACAAACCAGAAAACTCACTAAAGCATACTTAAATAAAAACGTGTAATCGCTATATAAATAATCGTTTTCCAAGTCATTAAACGCTAAAAAACGGACCGTTACATAAAGCAAATATATCCCGGCGAATATGCCAAACATGTTTACTTCTTTGCGGGTCATCAGCTTATTTATGATAGCATAAGACAAAAACCCCACTATAATAATTCCCCATGCTACCATGGTTGATGAAATTATATTAGCATTTGCAGATAACAGCAAAAATGCCAGCATTATAAAATAATTGATATCGATCTTTTTTTTACGCTTCATCCGGGTTAACTATTTATTTAAAAAATATTGGCGTTTATAAAACGCCTAAAATTTATTTGGGGCAGAGTTGATAAACTCTCCTATATCTTTAAAAATGCCGCTATTTGCTCTTATTTTATCGAAACTCCAGTCCCACCACTTTAACTGTAAAAGGCGTTCTATTTCCGGAGGGGTAAACCTGTATCGTATTATCTTTGCCGGGATACCGCCAACAATTGCATAGGGTGGCACATCTTTTGTAACAACAGCGCCGGCAGCTACTATAGCACCATCGCCAATTTCAACGCCATCCATAACAATTGCGTTGTTGCCTATCCATACATCGTTGCCTATGGTAACAATGTACCTTTTTTCCTCGTCGGCATATAAAAATTCCTCAAAAATATCTTCGCTCACAAAAGAGAAACCGGCTTGTTTTTGGGTTGAAAAAAAGGCAGGGTGAGTGGATACAAAATCTTTGGTTGGATGTGTACCCATTCCGGTTTGTATGTTGCTGCCTATTGAACAGAACCTGCCAATGAACGTATTTTTTACAACCGAGGAATCGGCTATATAGCTGCCCAGCCCTATGTAAGATGTGCCAATAACTGCATTGGCGCCAATTATATTACGGCCTTCGAAAAAATTACTGATGTTGAACTCAACACCGCCGCCAATTTTTACACCTTTGTTGTAATTAGCTAACCGGTAATAATTTCGTTTAAGCCAGTTCTTCATTTTGTACGGTAAAACTAATTATTTTAATACATTTAAGAGTAATAAAGAACAAATAAGTACTATGAATTTACGCATTACTAATTTTAAACGTTGACTTAATGCAAAATAAATGGAAGTATTTTTTTCTCAAGCAGAAACACATAGTTTTGACGAATTTGTAATTGATTAAGTGTAATTTTGCGTAATTAGTAATATATGAAACCAAAAAAAAGACTTTCAAAAGGAGATAAGTACGCTCTAATAATAAACGCTTTGGTTGTTATTGCCTTACTGGCAAATTACTTTTTAGCGGACAATTACCCTCGCGATAGATGGAAAATACACTTGTTTCAATTTTCTGTGCCGCCATTTCTTATCATTAATTTGCTTTTTGTTTTGTACTGGTTTATCCGTAAACGAATCTATTTTTTAGTTTCTTTGGCAACAATAGGGTTGTACATGGGTATTATCATTACAACTTTTGGTTTAAAAAAATCTACGCTTTTTGGAAACCTGATACTTATTGATAATAATTTTTTCTCAATTGCCAATCAGCACGATTACATAGGCAGCAACGCGATTATACCTAACCACCCCAGATTACTGCTTTTTAAGGAGGACGAAGATGCAGTAAAAAAAGCGATATCGGCAAACAATAACCTCAGCAGGGTTCATCAAATTATTATAAAAGAAGCTGATAAAATGCTGATGAAGACTTCGTCATCAGATATGAGAAAACAAAAAAAGAAACTCGGCGTATCGCGCGAATCATTGCGAAAATTATTTTTTTTATCATATGCCTGGAGGATAACACATGACAAAAAGTACTTAGATAAAACCTCTGACGAACTAATCAGTGTTTGCTCGTTGGATGACTGGAATCCCTCAACATTTTTAGATGTTGCCGAATTTACCGTTGGCGTATCCATCGCGTATGATTGGGTTTATAACGATATGCCCGAGGCCTACCGCATGATTGTAAAACGTGCCATTTTAAATAAAGGGCTCAAACCATCGCTAAACCCCGCTTACACCTCATGGTTAACGGTTAATCATAACTGGAACCAGGTTTGTAATACCGGCATGATATACGGCGCATTGGCCATCTATGAAGAGGATGAGGATTTTGCAAAGAAAATAATTAACCGTTCGCTTACGTCATTACAAATATCTATGGACAGCTATGCACCAGATGGCGTTTACCCAGAAGGGTTCGCCTATTGGAGCTACGGCACAAACTTTAATGTTTTGGCCATTGCAGCATTGCAAAAATCGTTAAAAAATGATTTTGGATTAATAGCGCACGCCGGTTTTTTACAAAGCGCCAATTATTTCGAAAATTTAACAGGCACATCCGGCAAAATATTTAACTACTCGGATGCTTCATCTGATGATGCCATACAGCCCAACGGCGCTATGTTTTGGTTTGCAGCCCAAAAAAACGACCCTTCCTTACTTTGGGTTGAACAACATGAGTTGATGGCCAGCCCCGATAAAGATATTGCAACAAACAGGCTTTTACCTACGGTAATACTATGGGGCACCAACTTATCTGATAATAAAATAACCCAGCCAAAAACAGATATGTATGTTGGCAAAGGTAGAAACCCCGTTGCTATGATGCGATCTTCCTGGACCGACCCCAATGCATTGTATATTGGGCTCAAAGCAGGCTCGGCAGCCAATAACCACGCCCATATGGATGCGGCGTCTTTTGTTATGGATGCCGATGGGCAAAGGTGGGCAATGGATTTTGGCGCAGAAAGTTACCGGAAATTAGAAGCTAAGATAAGTCAATGGGACTATGGTAAAGATTCCCAGCGATGGGGTGTTTTTAGGTACAATAATTTGGCACACAATACAATATCGGTTAACAATAGCCTACAGGATATTAATGGTACGGCCACCATTACCCAATCCTCAACTGATAGTGAATTTCAGAGCGCCGTTACAAATTCAACTGACATCTACGGCGGCGCGCTGGCAAAAGCAACCCGGGGAGTTGCCATAATTAATAGGGATTACGCTGCAATAAGAGACGAAATTGAAAGCAGTAGCAATGAAGCCGCCATAAAGTGGACAATGGCAACGCCAGCTACGGTTAAAATAGTTTCTGCAAATACTGCGGAGTTAACGCAAAACGGTAAAAAATTAATTTTGCAAATACAAGCACCCGCGAACTTACGCTTAAAAACTTGGCCAACTTATTCGCACAACTATTATGAATCGCGCAATCCAAATACCATTTTCGTGGGCTTTGAGACAAAGGTTGCGCCAAAAACAAAAGTTGCCTTTACAGTATTGTTAATCCCCGAAAGATCAATCAACAAAACAACAACGGTTAAGCCTATTAGCGAATGGCAGCATAATTAGCACTATGCATTTGTATCGGTAGTCAAATACCAATTTAATTAATAACCGTTAATGAAGGCCTCAAAAAAAAAGCTTCTTGTTGATAAAGTTATATTGTACATCAACATAATTTTGTCCCTTGCGCTGCTCATGAGCTATCTGGCGCCATTTGCAGATCCTCGCAGTACCATAATAATAGCTGTACTGGGCCTAATATGTCCGTTTTTGTTGTTGGGTAATTTGCCTTTTGTTGTTTATTGGGCGTTACGTAAGCCACGCTTTGTGCTCATTTCGGGTTTAAGTATCTTAGCCGGCGTACATACTACAAGCCTTTATTATGGCTTTAATAAACAAACTGAGCCCGGTAAAAAACTATTATCTACCGATATACGGATTATGCAATACAATGTGCGGGGGTTTGAAGGCGTAGGCGATTACCAAAATATACCAACAAACAAACCAATATTGGATGTTATTGAAAGCCAGCGACCCGATATAATTACACTGGAAGAATTTGCAAGCAGTAAGCAAAACCACGACAGTGTAATAAACCGGCTAAAAACTATACTAAAAACCAACTATTATTTTTTTAAAACCTACAGTAAAACAAGTACACAACTATTTGGCAACGCTATTTTTAGCAAATACCCGATTGTTGATACAGGATCGTTCCTTACTAACCGTAAAATGCGGACAAAAATAATATTTGCCGATGTGGCGTACGCAGGGTCAATTATCAGGATCTATTGCATCCACCTAAAGGCTGTTAATATTACTGCCAACGCAAAAAACAAATATTTAAATGGTGAAGTGGAACTAAGCCAATCCTCTTTTGTTTTGGGGCGCATAGATACCGCGTTTGCAAAGAGGGCCGCACAGGTTAACCAAATAAAAAGCCACCTAAAAAAATGTAGGTACCCGTTTATAATTGCCGGTGATTTTAACGATACACCAAATTCTTTTGCGGTAAACAACTTGGGGCGAGGCTTAAAAAATGCATTTTCGGAAAAAGGCAGTGGCTTTCAAACTACTTATTATAGCAAATTCCCGTTACGTATTGACTATATTTTGACAAGCCCCGAATTTGATGTCCTAACCTACAAAGCGCTCGATAAGAAAATATCCGATCATAAGCCTATTGTGGCCGATTTACGGCTAAACCCCCTCCTGCGGCATTAGGGCAACCTTGCGCTAAGCTAAAAAGTCCTTAACAAACTTATTCATCACCTTATCTACATTGAGGTATTGCACCGCATAGTTGCGGGCGTTTTCTCTTTTAGCTTCCAGGTCGTCATCAAGCTTTATTTGCAGTATTTGGTTGGTGAGTAAATCCTGATTGTCTTTATCCTGTGGTTCAACCACGTAGCCAAAATTGTAATCGTGCACCATATCGTACAGCGATGTGCCCTTAGATGCTGTGATGATGCTGGCGCCGCCCACGGCCAATATGGTAGTTAATTTCGACGGCATAACCAGGTCGCCGGCATCAGCTATTTGCAATACCAGGTGTATATCGGCCATGTTTAAAAACTCGTTAAAAACTTCCTTCTCCTGTACATGCAAAAACGAGATATTGGTTAAGCCTTTACGTGCGGCCTGCTCTGCCAGTTGGTCCTTATACGGGCCAGACGAGCAGATGATAAATTTGATATGCTCGTGTTGCAGCAATGCTTCAGCCGTTACCAGTATTCGTTCCAGCCGCTGCTTTACGCCCACGGCTCCCGAGTACAGGTACACAATATCATCGGGCTTATACCCCCATTTGGTTTTAAGCTTTGCGCGGTTGGGCAGTGGAAAGTAGTAATCGGTGTCTACCCAGTTGGGGAAAAAAACTATATCGCGGTTAAACTTCGCCTTTATTTTTTTTATCATCCCGTCGGATATACTGCTCACAAAATCTGCGCTCATCAAAATCCGGTGTTCAACCCTAAATAAGCCCGCTAAAACCATTTTTTTCGAAAACAGCTTCAGGTCGCGCGCTGCCTCTATCTGCATATCCTGTATGTGGTACAGCAATTTACCGCCGTTGAATCGTTTAAGCATTAAACCCAGGTAAGCTAAATGGAAGGGTGGCGCAATAGTAATAATCAAATCAAACTTTTGCTTAAAAAGGATAAGCTTGAAGATCATGAAAAACTTGGTCACCCAAAAAGAGAAGTCCTGTATTGCCCGCTGCTTGCCTGTTGGGTCGCTGGGGATATAGGACGGGCAGCGGTATATAGTTAAAGTTGCATCACTTTTTTCGTTATATATTACCTCTTTTTTATACCAGTGATTAGTATAGGGCTCTTGAACCTTCCAAAAAGGGTAGTAAGGGAAGGTAGTAATTACGGTACAATCATACCCACGGCTAACCAACCAGCTTAGCATTTCGCCGTTATATTTTCCAATACCAATTGGTTCAGGAGAGAAATTATGACTTATTAACAGTATTTTTTTCTTGTCCATTTATAAACTAAGCCTTGGGCTGGTAACACATTCTGGCTGATGCAAAATCAGCGAATAAATATTTAAAGATAAGATAATTTACGAACCATAAAGCGTTATACCTGCATTAAATACAGCATATTACCCTTTAAACATATTAGTTTTAAAATCTCTTAACTACATATCGGTATAAAACGCATTGCATAAACATATTACTTTTTCGCTATCTGCCTTGTTTGGCCAACATTTCTTTTGTTTTAAGCACTATAAAATATTCATATATAGCTTGCATGGTAGCATAAGTAATGCCAGCCCCGCCATCTAAAAAAGCGCGCCTTACTACTACCATATAAAGCCACTTTATAACGGGCCTGCCGGGCAGTTTGTAAAAAAGCCCTTTTTGATGATAGCGGCGTTGTGTAAAATCGCGGCTAAACAATGCTTTTTTTAGAGAAAACCTTTCGCCGGTATTCATTTGTTGCAAGCGCATGTCGGCTTCCATATCTGCATAACCCAGATGCCTGGTAAACCAAAATTTAAAACCCTTGCTAAACGGGTAATGGTCCAGGTATCCTCCCAACCTGGCCACCAGCCCATCCGGTATAGATACCGGGTTAACCAACCGTTCGTACCGCATTTTGCCTGGCCTGAAAAGGCGTAGGTAAAACGGCGAAACTTGTGCGTGTTTTAACCACCGGCCATTCCATGCAAAATCGCGGCGGCGTACCTCAAACGCGGCATTTTGGTTATTTACATCAAACATCTGTAAAAGCCTCGTAAGCTCCTCAGATACCCGCTCGTCAGCATCTATATACAACACCCACGGATGTTTAAAACCGATATTTTGCAGGCCCCAGTTTTGGTGTGCCGCCCAATTGTCAAACTTGCGTTGCGTAATTTTTGCGCCAGCAGCAGCAGCTATTTCAACCGTTTTATCATCACTAAACGAATCATAAACATGTATGTCATCGCACCAAGCCACTGATTTGAGGCATCCCGGCAAATCCTGCTCTTCATTCTTAGTGAGTATTAAAACGGATATCATTAATAAAAAGCATGTACAATTAATCAACAATTACCCTTGCCTTAAGGGGTTTACATGGGTGCCCAGCGCAAACCATCCATCCGGGCATATCGTTTACTACTACGGCGCGGGCACCTATAACACAGCCCTCGGCAATATTTACGCCAGGGTGCACAAAAGCTTCTGCGGCTATCCATGCGTGGTCTCCTACAAAAATTGGCCTGGTAACCAGGGGCGAGCCGGCCTTTGTATAATCATGGGTGCCGGTACACAAATTAACACCCTGTGATATTACCGCACGGCGCCCGATTGTTATTTTATCCTGAGAGTACAGTATTGCCCCGCTGCCAATACCACATTCATCATGCAGTTCCAAATTCCACGGGGCCCATATTTTAACGCCGGGGTAAACATGCACACGCTTGCCTACCTTTGCCCCAAAACAACGCAGCAAAAACGACCGCCATATATGTAAAGGCCTGGGCGATAACCTGAAAAGCAACAGCCATATAAGTTGCCATAAAACCCGGGCAGCACGATTGGTAACAGAAAAAGATGGGCCGGTGTATGTATCCTGATTAATCATTTAACTGATGCGAAATAAAATTGGACACAACAAACCAATGCTTTTTTATTCAAAAATAAACGTTTAAAAAAAGCACTCACCATCATGCTTTTTTTGCTTCGGTTGATCTTTTAAGTTGTTACTATTTTAAGCAATAATACTAAACTTATACAATTTTTAACAATATTATTTATTTATAGCAACAAATAGCTTTAATTATTAAAATTTTCAATACCAAAACCGCTAAACGTTTCCCAGCGATAGTGCCAAATTCTGGGTTTGCCCCTCATTACTTTCAAAAAAAACCAAGTTGTTAATTAATATGAAAACCAGCCTGTTACAACACCCATTAGCTTTTGCTGAAAATAGCCTTTATGAAATGCTTCGCTACCAATTCTATGTCAAAATGATTCTTAAAAACGTTTAATGCGTTTTTACCCAGTGCAGCTTTTTCCGTAGCAGGCAGCCCTACCCATTTATTTAACAGCTCGCGTGTGCCTTCTAAAGTATCGGCGGCAATTATACCGCCGCCGCCGCTTTCTATTTCTTTCCAGATATTTACCTGGTACGATACCAAAACCGGTTTTTTACATGCCAGCGCCTCAACTACTGCAATGCCAAAATTCTCCTGGTGGCTGGGCAATACAAAAGCCGCGCAATTATATAATGCACCCCATTTAACGTTGCCCGTTAGCATCCCGGTAAAATGAATATTATCTTTCAAATCGGGGTAATGGGCCAACAGTCGCTGCACCTCTTTACCGAACGAGGTATCCAAACCCGGCCCGGCAACTACCAGCTTATACTTTTGCCCTTCTTCTGTGGCTTTGTTTACTATTTCTGCGTACGATCTTATCAGTATATCAACACCCTTTTTTTTGTGTATCCGGCTAAAAAAAAGTAAAAATGGCTTACCCTTTACCTCGGGGCACTTTTTAAAAAAGTCGTGGTCCATGGCCGGGGTATGCGGCGGCGGGGCAATTATGCCATAGCCAACGTTCAACTCTTTTTTAGGTTTATAGGGCGAAAATGCCAGGCGAGCAAGCTCCAATTCGGTTTCGCAGGTAAAAAATAGCCCGTCGGCATCGTTCACTACCTTATTTTCTATCAATTTCCAGTAAAACCAGTTACGTATGGCCTTCAATTTTCTGTCAGGCGCACGTTGAAAATAAGGGTCTAACATCCCATGCGGCATTACATATAGCTTCGGTATAATAGAAATTCCGGCTGTTTTCTTTGCCGTTTTTTCTAATTCGCGTTTTACGCTCCAGCCGGCATAGCTCGAATACAGCCACAGCCCATTTATTATTACAACATCAAACCGAGCCATGTTGGCCAATAGCCATGGGCGCAACTTAGCGGAGTATTGCCACTTGCCCTTAGCCGGGCCTAAAGCGTGTATGGTAAAATTATCCATCCCCAAAAAAGCGCTGTCGGGGGCATCCAGGCTCACTACCTCCCTGCTGATGCCATTGTGCATCAGTTCGGGGTTTGTATTTCTTATTCCCTGGCAGGGGCCGCCACTCGCGGGGTCCATACTTGCTATAATGTGCAATAGCTTCATTTATCGGGTATTATTGTAGACGGGTTTCGCTTTAACACTTCCATTACAGCGTTTACAACCTCATCAACGGTTATAGATAAAATACATTTTTTTTGCTGTGCAATACATACGTCCAACTCGCAGCCGGCGCAATCTGTTTTATGGTATATAATATTGTTAAAGCTTCCGCGGGGGTACCATTGCCGCGGAAAATGCCTTGCCGAAAAAATTGCCGTGCAAGGCGTGCCAACTGCAGCAGCTAAATGCATAGGCCCACTATCGTGCCCTATAAAGGCTTTTGCCTGTTTTAATACCGCCCCTGATACACGTGGCGAAGTTTGCCCGCACAAATTTATAGCCGCCCCGCCCCATGCTTCAATACAGTTGCCCGCTTGCTCAAATTCATCCGGCCCGCCTATCATTACTAAAGTCCAGCCTGGTAACAATTGCGATAACTGCCTTAGCATTTTATGCCAGTTGCCCGCTTCCCAGTGGTTAACCTGGTTTTTTGTACCTGTACTTGCGGCTATTATTGGCTGGCCTGCAGCTATAGCACTAAGTTTTTTCCGGGCGGTTTCAAGCTCCTCTGCGGTAAATTTAAGGTCCCAATACCTGTCATCGTCAAGGTTAATAATGCCAAGTGCCTTTGCACGGCGCGCCAGCCTTTTGGCCTCCCATTCCAGATTGCCGGTGGCAGGGTCGGCAGATAGCTCAAAATCGGGCAATATGACCGGAAAACCGATAGTATTTTTCACGCCGGCACACTTAAAAAAGCACCAGTCTCTAAATACCACCAGTTTGGTTTTAAACAACGTTCTAAGGGTTCGCACGCCGGCCAGGTAAATTAGGGTGTCAATCTGCAACGCTCTTATTTGGTTTAAAAGCTTTAACAGCACTAACGCATTACGCGTGCCTACGGGGTAGGCCAGTACCCTATCAAAAAAATATCCCTCCCCCAAAACACTCGTCAACGGGGCGGCCTTGCTCACAACAGGATTATTTGTTAACAGCGTTATATCCGCGTTTGGATACGCCTGCCGTATTTGATGGAAAACGGGCAAGGCCATAACCGTATCGCCAAGGCTGCCGAGGCGGTATATAAGTATCTTTTTTTTTGCCGCCATCAACACCAATGATTACTGTTGCTCCGGGGCCTTCTCCCTCATTGCAGCGATAGTTAAACCGCCCATTATTATACCAAACCCTAAGGCTGTTGGCTGCGCCCACTGCCCCTGTGCCACGGCCTGGAAACTTACGCTTACCATTAGCCATGCCAACATATTATTTATCTTTAATCGTTTATAGGCCTGCGCCATCATTTTTAAGCTCAATTGTAGCCTTACAACAATAGCAGCAATACCAAAAACGGCCCCCATTTCGCCTATCAACCTGCCCCACTCGCCCTCGGCTATCAGGAACACGTCCGACCGGCCAATTAACAGCCTCGCCCCTGCGTTGGTGCCCATGCCTATGCCAAACCCAAAAAACGGCAGCTCTGAATTCACAAAAGGCTCTAGTATGCTGGCACCGATACGGTTTACAATAGTATTATTGATGGTACCTTCACTCTCTTTAGCAGTATCAAAACGCGAGGTAAGTACAGTAATTGCGTTTCTAAAAAACGACAAGTTACTTAGCAATGCCAGGATGATAACCAGCCCTACCACGGCAATCAGCATCCTGCCTAAAAGTTTTGGGGTCCTGGAGATGGAAGCCAATGCAAATATCCCTGTTAAAACAACCTGGATAAGCAAGCCGCGACTGATGGAAATAGGGATTGCTGCAATAAGCGCCACAGTGGCCGCAATAAGTAATATCCTGTTTATCCTTTCAATGTTAAGCCAAAAATAAACCACAAAAACAGCCACCAATGAAAAAAACTGCGTATTACCCGTTGTGAATGAAAAAGTACCAGGCGGCCTAAAATAACCAAGGGCACCGCTAAACCCACCACCTTGCGAATCGGCACCGATACCCTTGTTTACAAATGCTGTTTGCGGGCTGTAAAACTGCAGGGCAATAAGGACAAACATGGGGATAGACATCCAAAGTACTATTTTACCCATCCCGATAGCATCGTCTTTATCAAAAATTTTGCCTATCAAAAATATCAGGGGGAAATGGAAGAGTAATATACGGGTACCGTAGGCGGCAACCAGCAAACTATGGTGCCCAACCAATATAGCTGTAAACAAAGCGCAACTGCCAATAAAAGTCATAACATAAAAATGGTTGTTTGACGGCAGGTAGCCATTGCGCCAGGCGGTTACAAGCAACCATATCGCAACTGGATCGCGCACAACCAGCAGGGGGGTTGCAAACCCCGGGAACACCCATTTACGCAGCCCGCCTTCGATAATAAGCAGGATAAAATATACCCAAATACCCTTTTTTAACGATGCTACCACTGCCTCGTGGTTTACCCGGCTCTGGAATTTAAGGGCCGTGTTCCTGGTTAAAACAGCAGTATTTCTTTCGAGTGTATTACTCATTAATGCAGATGATTATAAACCTTAAACATAATTAATTATTGCGAATTATGGCGTTTAGTAATTCGTTTCCGTAAACAGCCCAGGGCCTTTTAGCGGCAGTTTCCATTGCGGCTTGCCCGGCGGCCTTAATAAGTGCCGGCCGTAAAAGCAGTCGCTCAATGGCTTCCTGCAACCTCAATGTGGATCCCGCTTCCATTAGCCAGCCGTTTTCGCCATCTGTAATTATATCCGGGCCTGCGGTACGGTCGGTAGTTATCACAGGTGTACCCTGCGCCATCGCTTCGGTTATCACCAGCCCAAAACCCTCAAACAATGATGGGAATACCAATACATCATGCTCCCTCATCAATTTCAATACCCCGTTATGCGGCAGACTGGGTATCCAGCGGTGCTTTGTTAAGGCTTCATTTAAAACGGCGCAATCATCAACCAGCTTACTTCCAACAACGGTAAGCTCAACTTTGTTGCCAAAAGTTTTTACTGCTGCAAATAAATCGGCAATGCCTTTTCGCTGCGACAGCCCGCCAACAAAAAGCAGCTTTAACGGCCTGGCTCCTGTTATGGCCTGGTAATGCCGTTCTGCCGCCACCGGCGGAAAAGCGTAGGGCACCACATTAACGCCTGGCAACTCTCCGGGAAAGTACTCCAGTGTTTTTTTTGTAAAACTGCTGGCAACAAAAATATTATCAGCAAGGCTTATCTCCGCATCCTTACGGGCAAGCTTTGTTTCCGAATCTTTTAAACCGGTTAGGGTGGCCGCCCAATCGGGCCACCGCTCGCGTTCGGCACCAAGCATTATCCGCGCTGCCCGCCAGTAGCCTATTGGTAAATCGTATATACAACTTATCCCGTTTAATTTTGCCTGTCGGAAGGATTGCAAGGCACCATCTTCATAGGCATAGATAGCATCAGGCTTATTTTTTTTTGCCATTTGGGCAACACGCCCGGCAACTTTTTTATCTAAGTTACTATATACAGCGTCCACGCATGCCCAGCCGGTTTCGTGCGCTACGGCGCCTTTTAGCCCTATCCGGGGCAATATCATCCTGCCAAGTTCTTTTACAGGATATGAGATTATCTGGCTCTGCGGTATCGGATACGTTCTGCGCAGCCACTCCTGCTTTAGGTTGCCGGGCAGCAGTTTTAGCCATGGAGAGGACGGGTTTGCGGCAACAGTTGTATCAAACTCTGCCAGCATGCCCTGTTTAGATAAGGCGCTTAGCAATGCCCTTACAAACTCATTACCGGTTGGATGCGACAACACTATCCTCATACATTTTTATAAACCGGACCTGCCGCTAAAATTTCTATTATAAACAATCATACAAATTAACATAATTGTAAGAATATACAATTATAATCATTGAAATCGTAATTATCAGCCTTAACGGTGCTTATTGTTGCTTTAATTATTGTTTGCTGATTAACGCTTAACCTTTTACTGCCGGTTTTGTACGCAACAGCCATTTAAAAAACCGGCTCCACACAGGGCGCTGCATTTCCAGCAAAACGCCCAGCAGCGATGCTGTAACCAGTACCGAAAAAAGTGCCTGCCATAGTTGTGCACTGTCGTTTTCTTTACGCCCGAACAGAGACATCCACAAAACCAACAGCGGGAAGTGAAGCACATAGAGCGGAAAGGTTAGGTCTGCAGCTTTGCGGAACCAATTAGCAAATTTCAGTTCGGTGCTAAGGTGGTTGCCGGTGGGCAGTATCCATAATGCAACCGCAATAAATAGCCCAACTATCCAATCGGTTACAAACTGGTTGGCATAATATAATGGGGCGTAGCCAATTTTATAAGGAATAAAAGGCACATAAGTTACTGCAAGCCAGCCGGCAAAAAGCGCCAGCAGCACAAAAAACCAAGCGGTGGCTGCTTTTACCGATGGCCTGGGTAATATATACGCGGCGTAGCCCAAAAGCCACACCGGCATCATCAGAACTATTTTTGGCCCGGCCAATAAAACAGCAGCAACGGGCAGCAAAAAGGATTGCCAGCCACCTTTGCGGAAAAACCACAACCCAAATATGGCATAATACCAAAACTCGAAACTTAAGGACCATAGCGAACCATTTAATGGCGGCGCGGACGAGTAAAGCCATAATTCGTTTACAAACAGGCCCGAGGCAATATATCGTACCCATTCGTGCCCGCGCGAAAATTCAACAAGCACCTGCGGGTTGGTTTGGTTGATTATAAAGGCTATTGCAGCGGTGATTATCAGTGCAGGGATCACGATAGAACACAGCCGGCTTAAACGCGCCTGTGCATACAAGGTGCCCCCCCTGTTTTTACTGATAGTGGTATGCGCAATTACATAGCCCGAAAGCACAAAAAAGATAACTACTGCGGCATGCGACGGCTCGCCCGGCTGGTTATGCGGATGGGCTAATTTAGGAAACCAGCGGTCGAAAGCGTGTATATATAAAACTGTGAGGGCAGCACCTATGCGCAGCGAATCTAAAAAGATGCTTGAACTGCCTATAATAACGCGTGGTTTTATACTTAACATATTTGATTAAATGCCGATGCTATTGCCTTTTGCCTTTGCGCTGCAAGATATTAATTCTGCCTTAAATAGCCTACCCATTGGCAGGTTGCAGGTTGAGAGCTTTGTTCATCACTTGTAGGTTTTTTTCGCCAAAATATAGTTTTCGGGCCTCTTGCCATTCGGTATGTTCCGGGTTCAGGGCCGTAATTGCATCCAGTAATTTAAAGCCCAGTTGCTTATCGGATTTGCTCCATATCGCCCCAAGCTTTGTTGTAGAAAGAAATTCTGCCAGTGTACTATCCGCCGGGCCATGACCGAATATTGGCCGGGCAGCCTGTAAATAGCTGCTGAGCTTAGTAGGCAGGCTTGTGATAGAAAACGTGTGCAACGCTTTATTTAGGGGGTACATGCAGTACACAAAATCGCATTTGGCCAATGCGGGCACTACCTTATCTTCAGGCAAGGTATCATAAAATTTAATATTGGGCTGCAGGGTAACCGGCACATCACTTAGTTTTAAATGGCAGCCCCACATTTGCAGCAATACGGTTTTGTTTTTGGGTTGATAAAATTCCTTTGCCAGCTTTATAAAAGCAAACAGGTCTTTTTTATCATAGATAGAGCCGATATGCCCCACCCGTACTTCATCTCCATTATGAGGTGTTTCGCCAGATAAGACGGAACTTTCTGACAGGTAACGGTGGCATACTTCGCCTCTGCGGGCACTCATTTTTCGGTAATGGTTGCGCATACCGCCGCTGATCAGATCGAACGAAGTAACGGCTTTTAAAGCCTTAACCGTTAATTTCTGTGCCAGTCCGCCCATCAACCGGTAGCGTACAGACCGGGCACAAAGCGCTCCGGCCCAATCGTCGTGCACGGTCATGTGTACCGGGCGTTCTTTTTGGCGGGCTGCAAGCTCCACGGCTATGCGCAATCCTTCGTTGTGCGACACAATCCAATAGCCATCGCAATCAATTGCAAGCAGTTTTTGGACGAGGTTATCAATAAATGCCAGTTTGCCACCGCTTAGCATTGTGCGGGTTTGGGCAATGTCTTTCAGCATCGGGCCTCCCATTAAAGCTGGCCCCAGGTAGCCCTCTTCGTAGCCCTGTATCACGCCAGCGCCAATGTAGCACCAAAATACTTCTGCATTGGGCAGGTTAGCCAGCAGGCTCCTTAATATAGCGCCACCACCACCTACGTTTGGTGCGTGAGCTGTAAAAAGGCATATTTTTTTTTTTCTCATCAAAATTTATTCTGCTTTGTAGCTGCTAAGTGCGTCCGCGAATTTAACTGAAACACCCGTAACGGATGCCCCGTAGGGTATAAATGTGCTGTTGGCTATGCAATTTTCAAAATTACCCCGCGTGTACTCGGTTACACCGGCGGGGATGCCCGGTTTGGGTGTACCGCTTGGTGTCCACGCTTTAGATACTGATACTACAGGTAGGCTATGCTCGCGCATGGCGGCGTACGAACCACTTTTTTCTATCACGGCCAACGCTGTAGCCGACAGGCCTATAGTAGAAGCTGATAATACAAAGGAAACCTCCTCCGGAGATAATTCCCCCTTAACCTGAACAGGTAAACCCTCGCTTTCCCATGCTGCCGCCCAGCGTTTCTGTTCGCTACCACCCCGGCCCATAATGGTAAGGCTGACGGGTACTGCATGTTTTTTAGCGTATAATGCCGCCTCTTTAGCAAACTGTGCTATTGGCGCCCGGTCGTGTATCGCCCCGAAAACTACAAAGGCTATTTTGTTTTCTTTATCGGTATTTCCTCTTGCTGCTCCGATAACGGGGATATTGCCAAATAAAGGCAGGTATGCTGCTTTAAAACCCATATTACCCAGCAGCACCTGGTATAAATGGGTTTGCGTATGGATAACAGCTGGCGTCAATCTTTTCAAGAGCGACTTGATCAGCATACGCTGGGCTGTACCCCACCAATGCAGTTTCTTTGATTCCTCGTCGGCCATGCCCACCCAAAGCTCGTGAAACATGACATGCCAATTGCGGCCGCCGCCTAAGGTTAATAATAATTTGCTTAAACCTACCTTTAAGCCTTTGGTATGATACCCAAAAGGCACAAACTGGAGGCTAAGCCACTGGGGGTTATATTCATCTACCCACTTTTTTGCCAGTTCAAACCGTTGTTTAATTTCTATGGCTGCTGAAAACCGCATTACTTGTACTTCTACACCATCGGCGTGCTGTAACTCCGAAAGTGCGCTTTCAACATGCCTGTCGTTTAATGATAGTATAGCACAACTATGCCCCGTCTTTATCAAAGCAGCAGCCAGGCGACGGCTATAATCGCCAACACCATCGTGCCCGGGCTGTAACGAACTGCATATAAAAACTATTTTTAATTTACCGGGCATATTTTCGGTTAAACGGGCTTATTGACAATTTAACGATCTATATTTTTTTGATTGGAATAAAACAATCTGTTATGTTAACTGTTTAATTATTTTGCGATTAAAATTTTATCTGTTTGTTAATAAAATTTCGAATCGGACAATTATATTTGCCTGCGAATTATCCCTAATTCATTTGCTAGTGATTAAGTTATCTGCCGATACCTTAACATATTACGTTCAACCTTTTTTTGTGCATACTACCATGCAAAAACCTTTTTTATACTGCGATTGCTGTAACCAACCTTTTCATTACAAAAAACCCCTGCCGCTTTTATTGAAACCTCTGTCCCTTTTTGTGCCTATACAACGCTTTTTTTGCGCCAAATGCCTAACCTCGCGCTATAAAATTATAAGCAACGAAGAGGTTGCTAAGTACCATGTGTAACCTAAGCAATAATTATTGAGCCTGCTGCCAAAACCGCTGCTGTATCTGCTCCATGCCAAACTGTTTTTTAGCCAGCATTTTTGCCCGGGCAGAAATGCTGTTGCTATTTTGCAATAACTTAAGTATATCATCAGCAAGCTTCTGCGCATCTAAATTTCCGCAACATATTGCTGCACCCGTTTTGGTAAGCAGGTTGCAGGCCGCGCCATCGCCGGGGCCGTGGTATAGTATAGCACCCGCACCGCCCAGGTAACCTACCATTTTGGTGGAGAGGCTGTACAGGTAAAAATCGGGCCTGGTAAATTTTATGGGCAGGTATAATATGGCGCTGCTATCCAGTTCGCTTTTTAGCTCGGCATCGTCCAATGTCATGGGGCGATAGTCGGTTTTAAAAGCTCGATTCTCTAAAAAAGGCATGTATTGCGTGGCGCGCAATATCAGCTTAAACTCGTAGCCCTGTTTAATTAACAGTTCGAGCGCATCTGCCAATACTTTAAACAGTGGTATATACTCCAGGTGCAGCAACCCGGCAAAATAAACAGCAAGCGGTGCAGTGGTTTTCCCAAGCGGTTCGCTTACTTCTTTTGCGGCTACACCATCGGTTATTAGTTCATAATCTGCTTTGCCAAAAAGGTGGCCATACTCCTCGCCCAGCTCTTCTGATATAACCAGCCTGCGGTTGGCGCGCTTCCAAAGGGTAGCACTATTTTCTGCTAAGCCATAGGTGGTAGAAAAATGATCGTGAAAAGACACCCAAAGTTGTTTCCCGTTGCAAAAAGCATCGGTGCATAGTGCTGCAGAGTAAGGGCCATGGTCTACCACATGTAACACATCGTAATCAATCTCGGTGGCTGCTTCTTGTATTTTTTTTATGGTTGATGCTTTATAAAGCCCGTGCCGCAACCAGGTGCGGAAGTTTCTTAGCTTCCACCGTGCCCATTTGCGCACCAGTGGTTTGGCATACACAATAACCTCCGCAATAATGCCATGGCGCGGATGCAACGGGTTTTCCTCTACCACAAGCGACACTACGTCAGCTTCGCGGCCGGCAAATAAGCGGCGAAGGATGCGGTTTCCGCCACCATTGGAGTATAAAGAGAATGGCTGGTATGTTAAAAGCTTCAATTGACTCTTTGTTATATATGGGTGCCTTGTGCCGCAACAATTTGCCTGATGGTCTCTTCCAGCGATATGGTAA
>NZ_CAMLOV010000011.1 GCF_946481715.1 uncultured Mucilaginibacter sp.
TGCAGCTTGGTAAAGTACTCCACTGGTGGCAGATAGAACATCGGAAAAACAGCACCATTCTCAATCATATATATTTTTTATGTTTGTGGCAGCAAAATTGGTTAAAATAATGTTAAAAAAGGCGGCCGACAGCATAGGTATATTTTTTTGGTACCTCTTCTCATTATTGCCGTTCTGGTTCCTGTATATCATCTCCGATGGGTTGTATCTGCTGATATACTATGTGGCAAAATACCGCCGCCGCGTAGTTTACGATAACCTTAAAAACTCCTTTCCTGATAAAAGAGAGGCCGAGCGGCTTAAAATTGAGAAGCAGTACTTTAGGTATATGGCCGATTTGCTGGTAGAAACTTTTAAGATGATCAGTATATCCGAAAAGGACCTACGTGCCCGCATGCACATGAAGAACCCCGAAATTGTAGAACATTACTTTAAGCAGGGCAAAAGCATTATCGCCGCGGCCGGCCACTATGGAAACTGGGAAATGTCGGCACTGGCTTTTGGGTTACTTACCAAAAACAAAACTATTATTGTTTATAAACCGCTTACGAACCCCCGGTTCGATGCTTTTTTAAATAAGCAGCGCGCAAGGTTTGGGTCGATGTTGGTGACCATGAAACAAACTTTGCGTACTATTATCTCCCTGAAAAACGAGCGTATAGTAAGCGTATTGGCATCCGACCAAACACCCGGAATAAACGAGGTTAACTACTTCACTAAGTTCCTGAACCAGCCTACGGCGGTATTTTTAGGTATTGAAAAGATTGCAAAAATGACAGATGCGGCAGTAGTGTTTTATAGGATAGAACGTGTAAAACGAGGCTATTATACTTACGAACTGGTGCCGCTGATAGATAACCCAAAAGATACTGCTGAGTACGAGATTACCAACACACACGTAGCTTACCTGGATAAGCAGATAAACGAAACCCCACAATATTGGCTGTGGAGCCACAAACGCTGGAAGTTTAAGCCGGAGGATTTTAAACGATGAGTACTAATCCAAAAGTTGCCGTTGTGATACTCAACTGGAACGGGTTGAAACACCTGGAGCAGTTTTTACCGGGCGTACTGGCATCAACCTATCCCAACCTCGATGTTATCGTTGGTGATAATGCCTCTACCGACGGCTCCGTTCTGTTTTTGCAAAGCAGGTATCCTACGGTAACAATAATTGAGAACGGAGAGAACTACGGCTTTACAGGCGGTTATAACCGTGTACTGGCAAAAGTAGAGGCTGATTATTATGTGCTGCTAAATTCGGATGTAGAAGTTACGCCCGGCTGGATAGAGCCTGTTATTGCCCTGATGGAAAGCGACGAAGCCATTGCTGCTGCCGGCCCAAAACTCAAGTCCTTCGCACAAAAAACACATTTTGAATATGCCGGGGCCGCAGGTGGCTTTATCGACCGCTTTGGTTACCCGTTTTGCCGCGGGCGGGTATTTGATGTGCTGGAAGAGGACAACGGCCAGTATGATACCCAGGGCGAGGTCTTTTGGGCATCGGGCGCCGCACTGTTCATTAAAAAGAAATTATGGGATGCGGCCGGCGGTTTTGACGATAGCTTCTTTGCCCACATGGAGGAGATAGACCTGTGCTGGCGTTTAAAAAATATGGGTTACAAAGTGGTGTACTGTCCGCAATCCACCGTTTACCATGTTGGCGGCGGTACCCTGAATGCGGAAAGCCCGTTTAAAACTTACCTCAACTTCCGCAACAACTTATTGCTGTTAAAAAATAACCTGCCGTTTTGGAAAGCTTTTTGGACAATCAGCATCCGTTTTTGGCTGGATTTGCTGGCATTGGTAAAATTCCTTGCCGATGGTAAAAGCAAAAATGCCTGGGCAATAAGTAAAGCACACCGCAATTTTGTAAGAAAATTGTTTGTTAACGCTAAAGGTAAAAGGTTGAAGGTAAAAGGCAATAGCTCCAAAACGCTCACCGGTTATTACTCTCGCAGTATTGTTTGGGATTTTTTTGTAGGGAAGAAGAGGAAGTTTAGCGAGTTGGTGGGGAATGCGCTGAAGTAAAGCATTTGTCATGGTGAGCCTTTCGCACCATTTCAGCCCTTCTTGTGTGTTATCACCAACAAGCCCGCGAAGCAAACAGATACGTAGTAACTCCGAGGCCGTTGTACTATCAGCCATTACAGGCATCCGCCTTGTTGGTGATAACACCAAATCAAAGGTTCCGCTCAATTCCCCGTATCCGTCACATCTGTATCCGTAGGCTTTGCTTCCTCGCCAGCAGGCTTGGTGTTTTTCTTCGCTGTTTCTGCAACCACGTTATCCATTTTTACATGAATATCTTGCTGCGGGAATGGTATCTCTATGCCTTCCTGAGCAAAGGTGGTATAGATATCCGACAGTATCCGGCTTTTGAGCGACAACCAGGTACTAATATCCGCCGCCCAAAACAATAACCGAAAATCAACAGAACTTTGGTTAAGATTATGCACAAATACTAGCGGGGCTGGGTCGTTCATAATATCATCCCGGTTGCAAAGCAGGCTAGTTAAGGTGTTTTTAACCTTTTCAATATCCGAACCGTAGGCTACACCGATAATAAGCTCGATACGGCGGTTGCTGTTACTCAGCGTCCAGTTGATCACATGGTGCGATATTAAATCTCCATTAGGTATAATCACCTCCGCGCCATCGCTGGTGGCAATTTTACTGCTGCGGATACCAATTTCCATAATGGTGCCGCTGCGGTTATCCACTTCAATGATATCGCCTATCTGTATCGGTTTCTCAAAAGCCAGTATCAAGCCCGATACCAGGTTGTTTACAATATTTTGCAAGCCAAAGCCGATACCGATACCAAAGGCACTGATGATGATGGTTATTTTATCGAGCGGGAAGCCGGAGGCAGCTACTGCCAATAAAAACCCAACCGCAAATACCGCCAGCTTAATAAGCAGGGTAGAGGTCCGGTTCTTCTTTTTCAGTACGTCGATATCTGTTGCGCTTTTACCTGCTACATCATACAGGTAACTGATGATCTTGGCTGCTACGGATGACAGCCATATCACTGCAATAAATATAATGATGCTTTGAAAGGTGAACTGCGTATTAGTGCCGCCCAGGCTGCGGCTTTCGGTCAAAAAGTTTTTTATATAATCAAATACTACATCTTCAATACTTAGGTTTTGGGTAAGCATTATCAGCCAAAGCACGCTTGCCAGTACCGTTAATATACTGCGGAACTTGGTTTGCAGCATCTTGAAATCAATGAACGAACTTAAACTGTTGCTATTTTTATTTGCCTCCAACTGCATAAAGAGGCTCTGCATAATAATTTGCACCAGGTAATACATGCCTAAGGCCAGCCACAAGTTATAAACTGCCGTAACGCTAATGATTTTTGAGAGCGTTACCCTGCCAAAAATATTGCATAAAGCCGACACGCCGAGCAGCAAAATGAACACCTGAAGGATTGTTTTTGTATAGGGAAGGTAATCTTCGGGTGCGTTTTTTACGTCGCGGAAAAACCGGATGCTAAAAAAGCCGGCAACCAGGGCCAGTAGTAAAACAATAACCCTATCGGTATTGCTCACCTCTACAAAAAGGTTGCTAAAGCTATAAACTAATGTAAGGCAAAACAATATAGCAAGGTATTTAAACAAACCTTGCGGGCAAGTTTGCCTTACCAAATAAAGTATAGATGCTGTAAGCACTGTAAAAAATATCTCCAGCACCACCACGGGCGGATGATCGTAAAAATTGGGTACGATGGCGAAGGCCACTATCATTGCCGATGCTACCGGGTAAAGCGAAACATATTTAGCATGACTAAAAACCGTGTGCGGCGATTCTTTTATCCGTAACAACTTACGCCGGTTGGCGTATATCCAGGTATAAAAAAGTATCAATATCAACAGGCCTGCAAAATGGATCAGCGGGTCGCGGGCGGCAAAAAAAGTAAGCAATTTGGTATTCATGTTCACCGTTTTACTCAGTGCCGTGCGGAAGGTACTTTCGGTGTTTTGGTCCATTTCCCAAATGCTGTTATCTTCGTCGGATAGGGCGGAAATGCTGAACTCGCGTATCTTTAAGTCTATCTGGTCGCGCAGGTCAATCAAAGCGATATAAACTGATGTTGCCCGGTTTTGCAGTGCCCCAATTTTAAGCAACAGCTTTTTATTGGTAGTATCCAGCCGTTTGTATTTGCTGTCTATCGCTATTTTTTGTATCAGGAAAGAGGTTGCCAGTGCACTATCGGCAGGTACCATATGCAGGCTCGAATCGCGGCCCATGGCCGAAAGCTCGTTTTGGTTCTGCACCAATTTGTTGTTAATAACAGCAAGCCGTTCCTGGTAAATATCCAATTGGTCGTCGCTACGGGTAAGGATATCGCGGATGGCATACAGGTAGCGCAGCGTGCTGCTACGGTCGTTATCAATCAGGGTTTTTATAAGCCCTATGCGCTTTTCAAATGTGGGTAGTTTTTGGTTGATATCAACCGTATCGATATTGCGCGAAAGGCTGGTTTTTATTTGGTTGAACGAGGCAGTATAGTATTCTATTTTTTGCAGCAGCCCGTTAATGGAGGTATCCGACTTGCGGAAGCTCCGCAGCATAGAATCGCGTTTTAGGATAGTTTGACGGAGCGAATCGCGGACGCTTAGCTTCTTAGCTTTCTTAACGGATTGCGCAAAGGTACCAGCTGTAAATAACGTTAATATGAACAGGAGAGGAGCGGCGATTTTCAGTGATCTATTCATGCAGGGCTTTTCAAAGTCGAAATCTAAATGTGCGATTTGGATTTACTGCGTAAAACCAAGTCTGTTCATGATTGTTTTAAAAGGCCTATAATCCCGAATTGAGAAGTTAGTGCCTCTATTCGTCGTCTTTATGAGAAGTAATCGAATTGAAGAAATCTGTTGCCCACGTTATATCATTTTTCTCCTTGACAGTAATTACGCATACAAGCACTTTGTTTTTATGCTTTTTAAATCCCTTCAAATGCCACCCATCGGCATCTTCCTTTATGGTTGTCCCGATATTATCGCCAATTTGAAAAACGTTGCCGCCGGAGATAGTTAGCACAGAAAAGTAAATTACTTTGCTTGTATCTTCGTTTACGTATTGGATAGAATCGTTATTGTGAATTCTTTTAAAACCATCAATATCGTTAATGTTCCAACCCTTTAGCCTTGAATTATTCTTGTCGGTTTTTCGGAGCCAGTTAAACATCCAAAAAAAATTAATTTAAATCAAAAAACTCTCGATAGCCAACCTGTACGAATGCATACCAAAACCGGCAATAACCCCCTTGCAATTACTGGCCAGCATAGAGGTATGCCTGAATTCTTCGCGCTTGTAAACATTGGAGATATGCACCTCAATCACCGGCGTATTTATGGCGGCAATAGCATCAGCAATAGCAATGGAGGTATGGGTATAGGCACCGGCGTTCATTACAATACCATCGTATGTAAAGCCAACTTCGTGTAGTTTATTGATAATTTCGCCCTCAACATTACTTTGGTAATAACTAATGCTGATGTTTGTAAAATGCTTTTGCAATTCGGTTAAATAGTCCTCAAAACTTGCGCTGCCATAAATAGATTTTTCGCGTACGCCAAGCAGGTTTAAATTTGGGCCGTTTATAATTTGTATATTCATTTGTTTCAAACTTAGGTATAAATCATCAAAACTAAAATCTATTGAAGTGGGCAGCGGCGATAAAAGGTTTTAAGGCTTATCTGAAGCTGGAGCGGAGCCTGGCCGGCAACTCGGTTGAAGCTTATAGTAGAGATTTAGAAAAACTATATCAATACGCTGATTCACTGGTAGATAAGAAATCGCCTAAAGATTTTTCTTTACACGATTTGCGCCAATTTATTACCTGGGTGAACGAGTTGGGTATGATACCTTCCACCCAATCGCGTATTATCTCGGGTATTAAAGCCTTTTATAAATATTTGTTAATGGAGGACTACATCAAGTCCGATCCGTCGGAATTATTGGAGACGCCACGAATACAACGCAAACTTCCGGATACCCTTAGCGTGGAAGAAATTAATCTCATCATCGGAGCAATTGACCTTTCCAAGCCGGAAGGAGCCCGCAACAAGGCCATGCTGGAAGTGCTTTACGGCTGCGGGCTGCGTGTATCTGAATTGACTGAACTACGCCTTTCCAATCTTTTCCCCGAAATAGAATTTATAAAAGTAACCGGCAAAGGCAGCAAAGAACGGTTGGTCCCCATTGGTGGGGAAGCCATCCGCGCGCTGAAAATATGGACGGAATTGGTAAGGGTACACATCCCCATCAAAAAAGGAGAGGAGGACTTGGTGTTCCTGAACCGGCGGGGCAGCAGGCTAAGCCGGGTTTATGTTTTTTTAATGATAAAAGAGTTGGCGGTCACCGTCGGTTTAAAAAAGAAGATCAGCCCGCATACCTTCCGGCATTCGTTCGCCACCCACCTGGTGGAGGGTGGCGCCGACCTGCGCGCCGTGCAAGAAATGCTGGGGCACGAGAGCATCACCACAACCGAGATTTATACCCACCTGGACAGGCAATATCTAAAAAGCACCATTATCAGCTACCACCCCCGTAATTAGGTTATTCACCCACTTTCTGCTGATCGGGCACTTCGTTTGGCCCGGGGATATTAACGTCTGCACCATCGGCAGTACCTTCCTGGTAACTTACTTCAGATTCATTTTTATTATCGGCTGCATCAGCAACATCCGGGTCGTCCTCCTTTGTTGGCCCGGTGTTCTCGGTATCCGATTGGCCGGTTTTTGCGGCATCGGCTGCCTGGGTATAATTAGGTTGCCCCAATTGGTTGGGATCTTTAAAATTATTGTTTTCGGGATGCTCGTCAGATGGTTCGGTCCGGGCAAAGTAGCCGTTGGTATTGCCCGCTAATTGCGATGGGTTATTCTTGTCGTCGCCCGACGGCGTGTTGCTGTTTTCGCCAAAACGCTGCCCGCCTGCGGGTGAGCCTTCCAAACCCGGCTCATCGCCTTGTTTTTCTTCATCGCCACTTCCAAACAGGAATGTACGGCGCAGGTCTTTTTCTTCCAGGTTATCGTCGTCCTTTACCTCGTATGCGTGTGGCTGTGTATTTTCGTTGAGTTCCATTTTGTTTATAGATTGATGTATGAGATAAAGGATCGGCGAGTGGATTTTGTTTGTGTTTTTTAATTAGAAGTTAATTCAATGGCGATTTTACCGCGGAGAGCGCGGAATTAGGGAACGCAGCGTTCGCCGAGCCTGCATTTTTGAGCAGGCCGAAGCTGAAATTCGTGAAATTCGATTGAATTAGTGAGAATTCGCGTTCTTTCAATTAGTTTTGCGCCAACCAATTATTTACCATGAATAAAGTTGTGAGCGGCGCCGATGAGGCCATCCGCGATATAGAAGACGGCATGACACTCATGCTGGGGGGCTTTGGCATGTGTGGCCTGCCCGAAAAATGCATATTAGCTTTAGTAAAAAAGGGTGTAAAAAACCTTACCTGTATATCCAACAATGCCGGTGTTGACGATTTTGGCATCGGGCTGTTATTGCACCAGCACCAGGTTAAGAAAATGATATCCTCCTACGTAGGCGAGAATGCCATCTTCGAGCGCCAACTACTTAGCGGCGAACTGGAAGTGGAGCTTATTCCACAAGGTACTTTGGCTACCCGGTGCATGGCAGCCGGCTATGGAATGCCCGCCATTTTCACGCCCGCCGGCATCGGCACCGAAGTAGCTATCGGCAAAGAAGTACGTAACTTTAATGGTAAAGATTACCTGATGGAAATGGCCTTCGATGCAGATTTCGCCATAGTAAAGGCCTGGAAAGGCGACAGGATGGGTAACCTGGTGTACCGTTCTACCGCGCGTAACTTCAACCCGGTAATGGCCATGGCAGGCAAAATAACCATTGCCGAAGTGGAGGAATTAGTTGAGCCCGGTGAATTAGACCCGGATAACGTGCATACGCCGGGGATATACGTGCATAGGATATTTCAGGGCCAAGACTACGAAAAACGTATTGAACAGAGGACGGTTCGTAAACGGGAAGAATAGCAGTATTAAATCCATCGCGTGATTGCGAGGAACTAAGCAATCTCTACGCAGGACAAGCAAGCGCGCAAAGCGGCTCTGCCAACTTAGAGATTGCTTCGTTCCTTATAATGACGTGGTTAATAATAACATCAATGTTAGACAAAACAGGAATAGCGAAACGCATCGCGAAAGAAATAAAGGACGGTTACTATGTAAACCTGGGCATTGGCATACCCACGCTGGTGGCCAATTACATCCCTGAAACAATGGATGTAGTGCTGCAATCAGAGAATGGCTTGCTGGGTATAGGCCCTTTCCCATGGGAAGGCGAGGAAGACCCGGATGTGATCAACGCAGGTAAACAAACCATTACCATGCTGCCTGGTTCGGCGGTGTTCGATTCGGCAATGAGTTTTGGGATGATCCGCTCCAAAAAGGTAAACCTCACCATCCTGGGTGCCATGGAAGTATCTGAGAATGGCGATATAGCCAACTGGAAGATTCCCGGTAAAATGGTAAAAGGCATGGGCGGCGCTATGGACCTGGTGGCATCTGCCGAAAACATTATTGTGGCCATGCAGCATGTAAACAAAGCCGGCGAATCTAAACTGTTACCCAATTGCACGCTGCCTTTAACCGGCGTAAACTGCGTAAAAAAAATAGTGACCGAACTGGCCGTGCTGGATGTGTTACCCGGAGGTGGCTTTAAGCTGCTCGAGCGCGCACCCGGCGTAAGCGTGGAGGAAATAAAGGACGCTACAGCAGGGAAACTAATTATTGAAGGGGAGATACCGGAAATGGTAATTTAAATTTGAAGGGTTTTAATGTCGAATGATGAATTTCGAATTTCGGACGCCGAAGTTTACTTCATCATTCGATATTCAACATTCGGTGTTCGATATTTCCAAAAAAAGCACTCATTCATTCTTTTTCATCCCACATCACCTATCTTTGCCGCCATGAACCACCTGATAGCGCCATCCATATTAGCTGCCGATTTTGCAAACCTACAGCGCGATGTTGAAATGATGAACAACAGCGAGGCCGACTGGATGCATTTTGATGTAATGGACGGCATGTTTGTGCCCAATATTTCCTTTGGTTTCCCGCTGTTAAAGGCGGTAAAAAAGTACGCCACAAAACCGATTGATGTACACCTGATGATTGTTGACCCCGACCGGTACCTGAAAGCATTTGCTGAAGGCGGCGCCTACAGCATTACGGTGCATTACGAGGCCTGCCCGCATTTGCACCGCACGGTACAGGCCATAAAGGAACTGGGTTGCAAGGCTTCAGTAGCCATAAACCCGCATACACCTGTAGCTTTATTAAAAGATATTATTGCCGATTTGGATATGGTGTTAATAATGTCGGTAAATCCCGGCTTTGGCGCGCAAAAATTCATCCCGCATAGTTATACCAAAATAGCCGAGTTAAGGGAACTTGCAAAAAACGTTAATCCTAACCTGCTGGTAGAAGTTGACGGGGGAGTGGATATAACCAATGCCGAAAAGCTGTTGGCTGCGGGAGCCAATGTATTGGTGGCGGGTAATTCGGTGTTCTCGGCATCAAACCCTATGGCGGCTATCGCTGATTTGAAACGGGTTAGCGTTTAATTCTCCTTAACAGCCGCTTTCACTTGTCTTATGTCAACTTTTTCAAAAAATAATAAAAAAAGTCTACGGACTTTGTAGGAATTATTAACTTCGGCACTTCAAAATACAAAGTTGATAATCAAACATCAGCATTAAATAAACTCATAATATGAAACACAATTTCGGTGCCGGCCCCGGCATACTACCACACGAAGTTTTAAAACAGGCTGCAGCAGCAGTTATTGATTTTAATGGTACAGGTTTGTCTTTGCTCGAAATTTCGCACCGATCGGCGGAGTTTGAGGCGGTTTTAGACGAAGCTGTTAAACTGGTAAAAGAACTGTTTGAGGTTCCTGCGGGGTATTCTGTTCTGTTTTTACAGGGCGGCGCCAGCACGCAATTTGCTTTAGCTCCATACAATTTACTGCCCGAAGGTGGTAAGGCCGCGTACCTGGAAACAGGCGTTTGGGCAAACAAGGCGCTAAAAGAGGCAAAGTTTTTTGGCGAGGTACAGGTTGTTGCAACTTCCAAGGAAAGCAACTTTACTTATATCCCTAAAGATTACGAAATACCTGCCGATGCAGCCTATTTCCACATCACATCAAATAACACTATTTACGGTACGCAGTTGAAACAATTCCCTGCATCACCTGTGCCGGTTGTTTGCGATATGTCGTCGGATATTTTTAGCCGTAAAGTAAACGTTGCCGATTTTGGTTTGATTTACGCCGGTGCGCAAAAGAACATGGGCCCCGCCGGTGTTACTTTGGTAATTGTTAAAGACGACCTGCTTGGTAAAACGGGCCGCAAAATACCGGCTATGTTTAACTACCAGGTACAGATAGAAGGTGGTTCGATGTACAATACGCCGCCATGCTTTGCTATCTACGTATCCATGCTGACGCTTAACTGGCTGAAAGCAAAAGGTGGTGTTGAAGCTATCGAAAAAGAGAACGATGCGAAAGCAAAAGTGCTTTACGAAGAAATAGACCGCAACCCTTTCTTTAAAGCAGTTGCTGCTACCGAAGACCGCTCGCATATGAATGTTTGCTTTGTTGCCGCTAACCCCGAGCACGAAAAACCATTCCTGAAACTGTGCGACGAAAAAGGCATCGTTGGTTTAAAAGGCCACAGGAGCGTAGGCGGTTTCCGCGCATCTATTTACAATGCATTGCCTATCACCAGCGTTTACGTGCTGATAGATGCCATGCAGGAGTTTGCTGAGAAAAATAAATAACGAACTGTCATTAATCATTGAGTCATTGGGTCATTTTTAGAATGGCAATGACTCAATGACCCAATGACCCAATGATATAAAACCATGATCAAAATATTAGCCAATGACGGCATCGACCCGATAGGCAAAAAAATGTTAGAAGACGCGGGCTTTTTTGTTGAGACCAACAACATCCCGCAGGATGAGCTCCCTGTACGTTTGCAAGAGTTCGACGCGATAACCGTACGCAGTGCAACTAAGGTGCGTAAAGCCCTTATCGACGCTGTTCCGGGCCTTAAACTGATAGGCCGTGGTGGCGTAGGCGTTGATAATATTGACGTGGAATATGCCAAGAGTAAAGGCATTGGCGTTTACAACACGCCTGCATCTTCATCTTTATCTGTTGCCGAGCTGGTATTTGCGCAACTGTTTACCGGCGTGCGTTTCCTGCACGATAGTAACCGCAAAATGCCGGTTGATGGCGGCACTAAATTTAACGACCTGAAAAAGGCTTATGCCAAAGGTGTGGAGCTGCGCGGCAAAACCTTGGGTATAGTAGGCTTTGGCCGTATCGGCCGCGAGGTGGCTAAAATTGCTATCGGCGTAGGTATGGATGTTGTTGCTTATGATCTTTTCCCCTTCAATCCCGAAGTGGAGATTGTTTTAGGAACAGGTGGTACTAAGGTTAACGTAACCGTTAAAACAGCTACGCTTGATGAGATTATCAAAACTGCTGATTTTATTACCCTGCATACACCATTTATTGATAAAGCCCTGATTGGTGCCGAAGAACTGGCGCAAATGAAAAAAGGCGTTCAGTTAATAAACATCTCCCGTGGTGGTTTAATTGACGAACTGGCATTGGTAGACGCATTGAACAGCGGTCAGGTATCATACGCTGCCCTGGATGTGTTTGATAACGAACCAACTCCACGCGCAGAGATCCTGGCTCATCCAAAAATTTCGCTTACGCCGCACATTGGTGCCGCTACTAACGAAGCGCAAGAGCGTATTGGTGTGGAACTGGCAAGCTTAATTATAGCACATTTTAAAGGATAGTTGTTAAAAATTCCATAAAGAAAAAGGCTCATTGAAAAACTTCGATGGGCCTTTTTTCTTTATAAGTATTATGTTGAGCTAATCACTTCTTTGCTTGCGCTATCACCTCGTTATTTAAACGCACGTATTCATCAGATTTACCTTCCGTTGCTAATTTTACACCTTCCTGTGCCGTTGCAATGGCAGCTGCTTTATCACCTTTCTTTAACAGTATACGCGCCTTCCATAATTTAGGCACAAACGGTGGGATACCTTTGTCTTTCTCGAATTCGGTGGCCCATGCCAATGCCTTGGTTAGGTCTTTATTATTGTTGTAGTAATAAATTTCGGCTTCGTAATATGGTTTTTTGTCAGTTGCCATCGCCGAATCTATCCGCGCCATTACTTTAGCATCTATATCGGTAGCCATGTGGATGGTAAAGCCGCTGCGTTCCCACATCATTTTTAAATTGGCAGTAGTGGGCAATACGTTAACAAAGGCAAGCGTCATGGTTTCGGTTAAGGCCGAAAGGTGTTCAGCCTTAACTTTAAACCGTATAAAATCATCTGCTTGCTTATAAGCATATGCGCCCCATTGGTCAGGCTGCTTGCTTAAAATTATTGTCCATTCATTTTCACCCGGGATGCTGAACAGGCCGTATTCGCCGGCCGGCACTTTATTGCCTTCCAATGTTACATCGTCGCTAAATTTTATAACGGTTGCCGAATTAGCGCCGGTGCGCCATACAGCACCATAAGGCTCCAGCCCGCCGAATATTTTACGCCCTTTTACATTAGGGCGTGAGTAAGTTAAGGTGATTTTGCCAAGGCCAAAACCTTGTTGAATGGTTTGGGCCGAACTCGGTTGAGGTGTTAACTGGGCATAGCTGCTTAAGGTTACACATAACAATGCGCAGGCAAGAGCAAGGGTGTTTGTTTTTTTCATGGTTTATGAGGTTTATGGAGCTAAGATATTAAAAATGCGACGACGACGAGCTGCATCATATTCAGATTTCTTTTGTAAAGCTTAACCGCTTTTTCCTATCTTGCAAATAACCTACTGAAAACCAATGCGAATTATCCAGCCACCCAAACCGGGCGATTACCCGCCGTATGCCGAAATGTATATGAAGCTGATACCCACCGACGGGATGGTGCTGAAATACCTGCAGAACAATTTTTACCGGGTAAAAGAACTCATCTACTCGCTGCCCGAAGCAACGCTGTACCACCGCTATGCGCCCGGCAAATGGAGCATTAAGGAAACGCTGGTACATATTATAGATGATGAGCGCATCTTTGCTTACCGCGCCCTGCGCTTTGCCCGTAACGAGCAGCAGAACCTTATAGGGTTCGACCAGGACAGTTACGCTAAATACTCGGGTGCTGATAAACGCGACCTGGATAACATCTTTGACGAATACGAAGCCGTGCGGCTGGCTACCGTAGCCTTATTTAACGGATTACCCGAGGAGGCTTTCGACAGGATGGGGCATGGCACCGGTACTGCAAATGATGCCACCGTACGCGCACTGGCCTACCACATAGCCGGCCACGAAATGCACCACTACTTTTTAATAAAGAATAAGTATTTGAGGATGTAATGCACTATTTGATTATCCTAAAATAGACTTTATTAGAACTGTTGTTGTAATATCTAACCACCAACCCGTAAGTACCCGGCGAAAGTGTATTGTAGTCTTTGGATTTAAGCATTACAACATCTTTTAAATAATACGTCTTAATTAAAGTTTCCAGCGGGAAAATCGAAATAATCTCGCCGCTTTTTTCTAATTCTTTTTGGCTGTAAAGACGCGAAGACAAGAGATTTTTATTAGCGACTTCGCTCAGGTCATTTCCTCGTTCATCAGTTACCATAAACCAGGTTTCCCAGGGCGTACTTCTGTTGCGTTTGTTATAGGTTATTTTCTGTAAATAGCTCATTTGATTTGATATCTGAACCTGCACTTTTACACTATCGCTTTTTTTTAAAACCTGTTGTCCTATCATTATATGCACACTTAATTTCGGGAAACCTAAGGGCGTCCTGTCGTACATTATATTTTGAGCCTTCGAGGATTTTATCAATAGTGTGAGTAATAATATAAGGTATAGTTTAGGCATGGTAGCTATGGTTTATGGTTAGGTAATATTAACTAAAAAGCTTAATAGTAAAAAGACTTTTCTAACTGTTGTATAAAATCCTATTTTTGCGCTAAATGTAAATCACGTTAGTATGTGATTTTTATCGTCCATTATTTTATTAACTTTTAAATCATAGTTGTAGATGATTAGTATTACACTTCCTGATGGTTCCGTTCGTCAGTACGACAAGGGAATCACTGCCATGCAGATAGCGTTGTCTATCTCCGAAGGTTTGGCACGTAACGTATTGGCCGCCGAAGTAAATGGCGAAGTATGGGATGCCAGCCGCCCAATCGATGAAGATTCATCCGTAAAATTATTAACCTGGAACGACCCTAAAGGTAAATCAACCTACTGGCACTCATCGGCACACTTGCTGGCTGAGGCTTTGGAAGCCTTGTATCCTGGTACCAAATTTGGTATTGGCCCCGCCATCGAAACCGGTTTTTATTACGATGTGGATTTTGGCGACAAAACCCTTTCGTCCGACGATTTCAAGAAAATCGAGGATAAGATGATCGAACTGGCGAAAGCCAAAAACGAGTATATCCGCAAACCGGTAAGCAAAGCCGACGCGATTGAATATTTTACCGAAAAAGGGGATGAGTATAAACTCGACCTGATAAAAGACCTGCCTGATGGCGGCATAACTTTTTATACACAAGGTAAGTTTACCGACCTGTGCCGCGGGCCGCATATCCCTAACACAGGCTTTGTAAAGGCAGCCAAGCTAATGAGCCTTGCCGGTGCCTACTGGCGCGGCGATGAGAGCCGTAAGCAGCTTACACGCATCTACGGGGTAACTTTCCCTAAGGCAAGCGAGCTTACCGAATATTTACATGTAATAGAGGAAGCCAAAAAACGCGACCACCGCAAATTGGGCAAAGAACTCGAGTTGTTTGCTTTTAGCGAAAAAGTTGGCATGGGCTTACCGTTGTGGCTGCCAAAAGGCACCGCCCTGCGCGAGCGCCTGCAAAACTTCCTGCAAAAAGCACAGGTGAAAGCCGGTTACGAGCAAGTGATGACCCCGCACATTGGGCATAAAAACCTGTATGTAACATCGGGGCATTACGAAAAATATGGCGCGGATTCTTTCCAGCCCATCCGTACCCCGCAGGAAGGGGAGGAGTTCTTCCTGAAACCGATGAACTGCCCGCATCACTGCGAGATATATAAAACAAAACCACGGTCGTATAAGGACCTGCCCGTTCGTTTGGCGGAGTTTGGTACGGTATACCGTTACGAGCAAAGCGGCGAGCTGCATGGCTTAACCCGTGTGCGTGGCTTTACACAGGATGATGCCCACTTGTTTTGCCGGCCCGACCAGGTAAAGGATGAGTTTAAAAAGGTTATCGATCTGGTATTATACGTATTTAAAGCCCTGGGTTTTGAAAACTATACTGCACAGGTATCCCTGCGCGACCCGGAAAATAAAACCAAATATATCGGTACCGATGAGAATTGGGCTTTGGCCGAATCTGCCATTATAGAAGCTGCTGCCGAAAAAGATTTGTCAACTGTAGTAGAACTGGGCGAGGCTGCCTTTTATGGCCCCAAGCTGGATTTTATGGTGAAGGATGCCCTTGGCCGCAAATGGCAATTGGGTACCATCCAGGTAGATTATAACCTGCCCGAGCGTTTCGAGCTGGAATACACCGGCAGCGATAACCAAAAGCACCGCCCGGTAATGATCCACCGTGCGCCGTTTGGCTCGATGGAGCGCTTTATCGCCGTACTGATCGAACATTGTGCGGGTAATTTCCCGCTGTGGTTGTCGCCGGAGCAGTTTATTATCCTCCCGATATCGGAAAAGTATGAAGATTATGCAAAAAAACTTTCAGATGAGTTAAAAGATTCCGATATTTGCGGGCTAATTGATTTCAGAGATGAAAAGATCGGTCGCAAAATACGCGACGCTGAAGTCAAAAAGATCCCATACATGCTTATTGTGGGCGAAAAAGAAGCCGCCGAAGGGCAGGTTTCTGTTCGTAAACACGGGCAGGGCGATTTGGGAAGCATGAGCATTGAAGAATTTAAACAACAAATAATTAAAGAAATAACAGTATAACTTGGCTTTAAACAAACCTTTCAACAGAGGACCAAGGCTCCCTTTTAAGAAAAAAGAAGCCGAACATAATATCAATCAGTTCATTAGGGCTCAGGAAGTGCGCCTTGTAGGTGACAACGTTGAGCAGGGTATCTTCTCGTTAAGAGATGCTTTGGCCATAGCCCAGGAACAAGAGCTTGACTTAGTTGAGATCTCCCCGAACGCTAACCCGCCAGTTTGTAAAGTAACAGACTATAACAAGTTTATTTACGAGCAAAAAAAGAAGCTTAAAGAGATAAAAAGCAACGCCAAGCAAACTGTAATTAAAGAGATCCGTTTCGGGCCGAATACTGATGACCATGATTTCAACTTCAAGCTGAAACATGCTACCAATTTTTTGGAAGCCGGCGAAAAGGTGAGAGCATACGTGCATTTTAAAGGCCGTGCCATTGTGTACAAGGAGCAGGGCGAAATATTGCTGCTGCGTTTTGCACAGGCTTTAGAAGAAGTTGGCAAGGTAGAGCAATTGCCAAAGCTGGAAGGAAAGCGGATGTTTTTAACCGTGGCACCAAAGGCGCCTAAGAAATAGATTTGAGATGTTAGATATGAGATATGAGATTTTAATTTCGTACTCCTCTAACAAGTAATAGAGTACAAACCCGGGAAATGAAATATGCCGGTGCGGGGAGTTTCCTTCTCACATCTCATATCTCAAATCTCACATCTTAATAAATAAATAGAGTTATGCCAAAAATGAAAACCAATTCCAGTGCAAAAAAGCGCTTTAAGCTTACTGGAACCGGTAAAATTGCCCGTAAAAACGCATACAAAAGCCACATCTTAACCAAGATGTCGACCAAGCGTAAACGTAACTTAGGCCACACCAGCTTAGTATCTAATGCTGACTTAGGTAACGTTAAACGTATGCTTTGTATCGGAAAGTAATTTACACAGATTTTTTAACCAGGTATTAGAGTACAAAAGCTCCCTAACCGGACACTCACTACCAAAAACAACAACACATGCCACGTTCAGTTAACGCAGTCGCGTCGAGAAGACGCCGGAAAAGGATCATGATCCTCGCCAAAGGTTATTGGGGATCACGCAGCAAGGTTTACACCGTTGCCAAAAACACAGTAGAAAAAGGCTTACAGTACGCATACCGCGACCGTAAAACCAAGAAAAGAGAATTCCGCGCTTTGTGGATACAACGTATCAACGCAGGTGCACGCCAGCACGGCATTTCTTACTCACAATTAATAGGCAAATTAGCCGCTAAAGAAATCGGTTTAAACCGTAAAGTATTAGCCGATTTAGCTATGAACCATCCTGATGCTTTCAAAGCAGTTATTGATGCAGTGAAATAAGAATCAAATTCTTTAAATATATAAAAACGGCCTCCGAGTAATCGGAGGCCGTTTTTTTGTTGGTTGTTTTCTCCACCGCGTCATTGCGAGGAACGAAGCAATCTCCCAATCAGCAGGGCGGACTTGCATAGCGGCTTGCTCTACGTAGAGATTGCTTCGTTCCTCGCAATGACGTAATGGCTATAGCGCCGTTGCTGGGTGTTCTCACTAACAACATCCCGATGCACTTAACTTACGCGAAGCCTCCACACCGGTTAGCGCTAAGCAATGAGCGGTACAGTTGTTTCGGTGCGTTATACAAAAGCGTTGTGGTTCGCTCAATATGCCCGATAGCCGCTTCACTACCTTGCGCGTATTATGAGCATTGCGCTTGCGCCGTTGTTGACTTGGGTGCCTCGTTATTTTGCTGTTGTTGCGAGTAATTGCACAACGTACTTAATTTATCAACCGCACACTATTTCCTTTAAAATCCTCACGGCTTTTTCCTGCTCGGTGAAATTCAAGGAGGCAAACCCAAGCCTTACGGAATTATACTTTATTTTGTCAGTATCATAAGCTTTGCCATTTTTGATCACCAATCCTTTTTTAAATGCCTTCTCGGCAACTACTGAAAGGTCCGCCGTTAAAAAATTTGTCCAAACCGCCATGCCGCCGTCGGGGATTTTAAAAGACACGTGGCCGCCCAGTTCCGTTTGCAGCAAATTGCAAAAGTGATCCCTGCGTTCTTTATATAGCTTTACCGATCTTTTGATGTGCCGGGCTATGGTGCCATCGTTATAAAGCTCGGCAATGGCGTTCTCCATCAGGCTGTCGCCCTGCATATCTATGGTTTTGCGCAGGTAAGTGCAAGTTTTTATAAATGATGCGGGTGCGGCAACAAAACCCACCCGTATTACGGGCGCAAGCGTTTTAGTAAGCGTACCCAGATATATCACGTTGCCGTACCTATCCAGGCTGGCCATAGGCAGCAAAGGCCTGCTGGCGTAATGAAAATCGTAATCGTAATCGTCCTCAATAATGGCGAACTCATACTTTGCCGCAAGCTCCAGAAGCCTTATTCGCCGTTCGGGGCTAAGGGTTACTGTAGTTGGGTTGTGATGGTGCGGTATAACATATACCAGTTTTATCTTTTTTGTAAGGCAGATATTTTCAACTTCGTCAATACACATCCCGTTGCCATCTATTGGCACTGGGTTAATTATGGCACCGGCCTGTAAAAAAGTAAGGTTTGCGGCATTATAACCGGGTGTGCCGACAATAATGTCGTCTCCTGGCTTAACAATTACCGATGTTGCAATATACAGCCCCATTTGTGCGCCCCTTGTTATCAATATATTGTCGGGCGTAACCGGCAAGGCCCTTGTATCGCTTAAAAAAGCAGCCAGGGTTTCTCTCAGCAGATAGGTACCCTGGGCGCCGCCGTATGCCAGGTACCGTTTATTAAAATGCAGACGGGCAAAGCTCCGCATATTTTTCACCAGCGCTTCAATAGGGGCAATTCTTAGATCCGGGAAACCATCGTTGAAGATCAGCTTGTCCGCGGCCGGGAAATCAGTTGGGTAAACCGGGATAATGCTATTTTCATCATACTCGAACCCGGTTTTTATGGGCAATGTAAACTGGGCGGTTTCGCCGGCTATGTTTTTAGGGGCCAATATTGGCAGCGTGGTTTTAACGAAAGTGCCTTTTCGGGCAAGTATTTCTATCCAGCCTTGCGCATCCAACTCGTTAAAGGCGGCTACTACCGTCATTCGGTTTACATTCAGCAACATAGCAACCGCGCGCGACCCCGGCAACTTCAATCCCTTTCGTAATTTCCCGTCTTTTATGTTCCGGATAAACGCATTGCTTATCTGCAGGTAAACAAGTGTGCCGTCTGCCGCATCTATGTTTATTAATTCCCTGATCAATTCCATAACTGGATTAGTTGATAATTTAAAACTGGATGGTTTACATCATCCAGTAAAGGTATATTTTTGAATTGTGAAACTTAAGAAGGAAGTCAACCAAATTATTTGCAGCACCTGCGGTACCTACTTCCGGGTTGCAACGGCACCCGATGTTTGTACCATTTGTGCCGACGAAAGGCAATATGTACCTGAGGCCGGCCAAAGCTGGATAAGCCCTGCTGGGTTGCACCGGGAACACGGTATAAAAATCAATCAGCTGAAAGAGAATTTATACGAAATAGACGTTATTCCCAGCTTCGCAATTGGGCAGCGGGCTTTATTAGTGCTGTCGGAAAACGGTAATGTATTGTGGGACTGTATCCCGATGCTGGATGAGCCAACAATTGATTTTATCAGGTTGAAAGGAGGGCTGAACGCAATAGCGGTGTCGCATCCGCATTATTACAGCAATATGAACGATTGGGCGTCGGAATTTAACTGCCCGGTTTACATTCACGAAAACGACAACGAGTATATTGTACAAAAAGGCGAACATATCAACCTTTGGAAAGGTGATGAACTGGCATTTTGGGACGGCATAAAAATGATACTGATTGGAGGCCATTTTGCAGGCAGCTGTATTTTACATGTACCCTTTTTATCAAACAAAGGGGCCATACTTTGCGGCGACACTTTATTTCTATCGCCCAGCAAAAAGCATTTTTCGGTAATGAGGAGCTACCCTAACAAAATACCCTTGCCACTGGACGAGATAAAGCGGATAAAGAAAAGATTGGAAAACATACCTATGGATACCTTTTACGGGTATATTAAAACACAAAACCTGCAGACCTGCGTAAAGGAGGTTTTTGCGGAATCGATGAACAGGTACTTAGCCTGAAAAACATAGCATTAACCGAAAAAATATTATAAAATGAAAAACACGAATCCACAATTTGATGAATATATAGCCAAATCAGCTGATTTTGCAAAGCCCATCCTTAATCATCTAAGGCAGCTGATACATGATACTTGCCCCGATGTAGATGAAATTATAAAATGGAGCATCCCCCATTTTGATTACAAAGGGGAGATGATGTGCATACTTGCCGCTTACGGGCACCATTGCTCGTTTACCTTTTGGAAGGCAGAATTGATGAGCGACCCAAAGCTGAAAAAAAACGCCGATCCGAAACAACCGCTCGGTTATATGAGTAAGCTTACCTCATTAGCTGACTTACCAGGCGATTTGGAATTGGTGGCATACATAAAAGAAGCGATGGCCTTAAACGAGAACGGCGTAAAATTAGAGGTCAAACGCAAAACCGAAAAATCTGCGGTAATAGAAGTGCCCGATTATTTCAGCGAAAAACTTGCAGCCAACCCGGTTGCAAAGGAAGTATTCGAAACCAGGTCAGCTTCGTTCCGCAAAGATTACCTGGTATGGATAACCGATGCAAAAACGGATGCTACGCGCCAAAAACGAATGGAAGAATCGTTGGAGTGGATAGCTGAAGGCAAAGGCAGGTTTTGGAAGTATGAAAAATAACCAGTGGCTTTTTATTATTTATCAACCCGTTACCGGTTCTAAATCTTCATAATCCTGCTATATTAGGCAGCGGAAAGCACAATGTTTAAAATTTGGTCTTATAAAACCCGGAAGCAATAATGCTTCGCTATTAAACAACTAAACAACCTAAAAACAATTGATATGAACAAGAAAACGATCAACGTTATTTACTGGATCTCGACCGGGCTGATATTGGCTATGATGCTTTTCTCGGCAGCCTCCAGCTTTATGGAAAACCCCGATAGCGCCAAAATGCTGGATGCAATAGGATACCGGCCTTATGTATTACACCTTTTAGCGGTGGCCAAAGTACTGGGCGTAATCGCCATCCTTACACCAGGCTTCCCGCGGCTTAAAGAATGGGCTTACGCGGGCTTTACGTTCGACCTTATCGGCGCAACATATTCCTTTTATGCTTCGGGCTTTGCATTTAAAGACTGGGCATTTATGCTGGTATTGATTGCGGTATTGGCCTGCTCATATATTTTCTACCACAAACGGTTAGAGGTAAAGATACAGCAATCACCAGCGCGGCCTAATCTGAGTGCTTAAACACCAAAATAACACGCACATATTATCATAATTTTATACGCAGTAGCAAGGCTTACCGCCTTGCTACTGATTGGTATCCTTTTCATGGAAACGGGATATAAAACTTACCATAAGCATCAACCACGCCACTGTGCTCAAAATCTCGCCGGGCGGTGGTTCCTTCGCAATCGCGTTGCAAGGGCCTGCCTTTAATAATTATTCCCCTCCGCATTTGGCCATTGCCTTTGCCGTTCCAATTCGTCGCTGGCCCGGGTGTCGGTGTTTTCGGCAGCCGGTTGCTCCTCCTGTTGCGCGGCTTCCTGGTAGTTTGGCTCTTCCTCAATAATAACACCTTCTATCACATAAGCCTCCGGCTCTTCGTACGATGAGGCATAAGGGGCGCTGCCGCCTTCAATATCCATATACTGTTTAAAGTTGCGTACGTCGCTATCCACCATGTTTTTAAATACTGGGTTTAATATATGTGCAATTCCGCCGCCGAAACCACCTGCGGGCGGGCGGTACGAGATAGTTATATCCACCAAAGTGCCATCGCTGTCGGGGCTATCCTGGAAACGGACTTTACCCGCATTATCTATCAGTGAATCGGGGAGCGAGCTCCAGCCGATCATATAACCCGGGTCATCGTGTACAATTTCGGCATCCCAGCTAACTGCGGGTACGCCCAAAGGCAGTTTTAAAACCCAATGCGATCGGGTGTCGTCAATCAGTTCCACGCTTTTAAGGTGTTTCATAAACAGGGGCAGGTTATCCAGCTTACGCCAAAAATTGTAAACTTCATGCCTTGGTTTGTTAATGAAATAGGACGAGCGGATATTGACATTGACCGGCTCGGTAGAATTGCGGCCCATGCCGGAGTACAATGCACAATGCCCGGTAATGCCGCGGTTGAGCAGGTAACCGCCTGCGCCAATTTTAATAATGCTTGCAAAGGGACTTTTAAAAATGCCTTTTAAGCCCGATAATGCCAGTTTGGTGCCGCTGGCTATGGATATTGTACGCTCGGCGGCCGATAAATTTATGCTTGCGCCTTGCTCTTTTGCCGGGCCACGGTATCTGTTTATGGTTGCTGTTGTCATATGTTAAGTAGATAATTGTTTACCTGTTTTAACAGCCACAGAACCATGAAGTTTGCGTTTAATTAAATAAAATTTACTTGCTGTAAACAAATTTGAATTTCTTAAGATCGGGCAGGTGCTTTTTGGGGCGGTTTAATTCGTAGTGCATAATAACCTGGCCCAGGTTTTTCATAAAGGGCAGGCATACGGTTTTATACTCGTATTTATCATCGTTCAGGATGCCGTCCTCGTTAGATTGTACCACGGCGGTCAGCATAAACTCCACCTTGTTTTTAAAATCGACGATGTAAGCATTATCTATATCGTACCCGTACGAGTCGCCTATTTTATTAAATATGCGCACATCGGGGTTTATGGTGGCTAAACTGTCGCTGCCGTAATACAGGAATTTGCAGTAGGCAGGGTAAAACTCGGGCGTTGGGTAGCCGGGCTTGCTGCTTTCGGTAGGCAGCATACTCATGTATTTGTAGATGAATTTATAATCGTCGGGCGTTAAATTAAAGCGTTGTTCCTTAGCAAACGTTTCGGGGAAAAGCAGCCTGCGGAGTACCATTTGCTGGTTGTCTATAGTGTACACGTTTAAATTAGCAAAGCTAAAGGGTTTCAAAATAAGGCTATCCTTCCGGTTGAGGTAGCCCTTGCCCTGTACCATGTTTTCCAGAGTCATGGGGTAATTCAGCGTATCCAGCATAGCAGGTTTGCTGTACAGTAGTTTTTTGCCTGCGTAAAAGTTAACCGGGTTTGTATTGCGGGCGCTTTCGCCGCCATCGCCAACGGCAAGCCGGCCGATAATGCGGGTATTGTTTAACTGGTATTTCTTCAGTTTTTTGTTGATCTCCTCGCGGCCAATAAACTCGTACAGGCGGTTATAGGCGTCGTTATCGCTCACCAGCAGTATTTTTTTGATGTAGTTGCTTACCGAAGGCAGCCCGGTTGTCGACGAGGTATCGGCAAGTACTTTACTCTGCCCGGCGAAGGCGCTGTCAGTCAGCATATCGGCAGTTTTGAGTTTCTTCAGCCCCAGCTCGTTTATCTTCTCCAGCGCGAAGATGGATGTAGGCAGTTTTACCGTGCTGGCGGGGTAAAAATAACGGTTGGCATTAAGGCGGTAGCTGTAGGTGGTAAAATGCGGCACATTGTTTTTATCGCGGTCTATCTGCGTGTACAGTATCTGCACCTCGTTTTGTGTGGGGTGGTTTAGTATCCCGCTGAAAAGTTCGGGGTGCCCGGTTAGCATCTTTTTTAAAAATGTGGTGTCGGTTTGTTGTGCCGGGGCGGTACTACTTATAAGCAAAAGGAGGCACAACAGAAAAAAATTTGCAGGGGCGATGCGTTGCGATTTGTTTTTATAGGTCATAATAGCATTATGCTAATTTGTGGTTTTTTAAATTTACTTGTCTTTTGTAAGCTCAACGCCATCGCGTATAGCAGTTTCCAGCACATCAATATTGATGTCTTTTAGTTTTTTAAACTTGATACAATACCCGGTAACACTGGCTTTGCCCAAATCCTGCCCATAGGTATTGGCCAAATATGTTTTATCCTCCAGGCCGAGGATGTAAACGGAGATGCCGTTGGTGTTTGCGCTCAGCCCGATCTGGTAAAACTCCCTCGTTGTACCGTCGGCATACTTTATGGTGTAGGCACCGTACCCGATATTAGGGTTGCTAACCACTTTATTTTCGCTGTTCTTACCATCCAGGAACCATAGCTTACAACCCGGCAATGCTTGCAATATACGGGTGTGTAATTCTTGCATGTCGGTGCATTTTGCCTCGGGTTGGGTGGCGATATACTCGTTGATTTGTTCTTGTATGCTCATGTGATTTTGCTTTTTTTCATTAATTTAAAATCATTCCGTCATGCCGAATTTATTTCGGTACCCCACATGCACGGTAGACGAATCGTGTCGGCTACCTGTATGAAGGGTTCCTGAAACAAGTTCAGGATGACGTTTCAACCTATCAACTTGCCATAGGATAAATATACAAGCTTTTATTTGCGGTTGGCAAACCTTGTTGTACTTTTACGCCGCTAAAGGTTCCCAATTTTACCATTGGGATTAAAAGGGAATACAGTGTAAATCTGTAACTGTCCCGCAGCTGTAAGCTCTGTAACCAATGCCCATTCTTTAAAGCCACTGTCCGTTTGCGCGGGCGGGAAGGCAGGGCAAAAGGGGAGCAAGTCAGAATACCTGCCTCAGCATTATATTATTCATAGCTTTCGGGGATTGAAGCTTGAGTGTGAATGCTCTTCTTAAGTATTTCCATTCTGTTCATTTCTTGTATGCTGTGGGGTTAACACTCACAACAACATGAAAAAAAATTACGTAATTGTTGCTGCAGGCCTGGGGCTTGTACAACTGGCGCTGCACAGTACTGCAGCCCGCGCCCAGGACACCACCCGGGTACTCAACCAAGTGGTAGTAACTGCTACCCGTTCACCAAAAAAACAAAGCGAAATTGGCAGGGTGGTAACTACCATCAGCGCACAGCAAATTGCCCAATCGCAGGGCAGGAGCCTGCCGCAATTGCTAAACACCATCCCGGGTATCACCTTTTCTGGTGCGCAAAACGCGCCTGGCGTCGGTACTTCGGTGTTCTTAAGAGGCGCATCAACAGGGAATACCCTGATACTTATAGATGGCTTCCCTGCAAATAATGCTTCGTCTATCGATGGTGGTTATGACCTGAACGCTTTCCCATTAGACCAAATAGACCATATCGAGATACTAAAGGGCAGCGGATCTACCCTGTACGGTTCGGATGCAGTAGCGGGCGTTATCAACATTATTACCAAACACCCGCAGGGGCAGGGGCTAAAGGGCAACCTGCAGTTTGTAGGGGGGAGCTATGGCACGTTTAAAGAGGCAGCCGGGCTAAACGGCAGGCTGAACAAAACGGGCATTGCCATTAACCTCTCCAATACCGATTCGAAAGGTTTTGCTGCCGCGACTGATTCAACGGGCGCGGGCAATTTTACAAAAAACGGCTTCCACCAGCGCTCGGCCAGCGTGAATGTAGACCAGCAGATCACCAATAAATTTACGCTTAACGGCAACCTGCAGGTTAGCCGCAACAGCGGTAACCTGCCGTTTGGAGGTTTTAAGGACGATAAGAATTTTGATTATAAACACACATTGGTGTTCGGCGGCTTAGGCGCAAAAATTCAATTGCCAAAGGGTTTACTCAATTTCAACGTAAGCCAGAACACGGTGCATAACAACTTCATTAACCTGCCACCAGATAATGGCGGGACTCACCAGGAAACCAAAAACTATGGCCGCATTACCAATGCCGAAGCGGTTTTGAATTATAACCTGGGCAAGTATTTGGATATCACCAGTGGAGCCAGCTATAAATACAGCTATACCGATCAGCATAGCCTGTATGAAGTACCGGGCTACAACCCCGGCCCGAGCGATACAACTGCGCATAACGGCATTGGCAGCGTTTACACGTCGCTGTTTTTCAAATCAGGTATCTTCCATATGGAATTGGGTGGCAGGTACAACCACCACAGTAAGGCGGGGGATAAATTTACTTATACCATCAACCCATCGGTGTTGCTTGCCGATCAGTTTAAGGTATTCGGTACTGTTGCATCCGCTTTTAAAGTGCCATCGCTTTACCAGCTGTCGTCGGAATATCGCAATAGCAAATTAAAACCCGAATACACCAACAGCTACGAGGCGGGGTTTGATTGGGAGATAGTAAAGAATGCTTTATCGTTCAATACCGCCTTTTTCAAACGTAACGCTAAGGATGTAATTTATTTCCAGGATACTGCTACACCGCCTTTCGGGATCTATCAAAACGGCAGTTTACAAAAGGATAAGGGCTTCGAAACAGAGCTGAATTACCACGATAAAAAGCTGACCGCATCTGCATGGTATGCTTATGTAACCGGTAAGCTGACCGATGCTGACGGCGTTACAATCAACAACTTGTACCGCAGGCCGAAGAGTACTTTCGGGGCAAATGTATCGTACCAGGCAACCGCCGATTTCTCTTTTGGGGTGGCCTACAAGTATACCGGCAGCCGCACCGAGCAGGATTTTGCCACTTATCCGGCTACTATTATAACGCTTAAAAACTACAACCTGGTTGACCTGCACCTGCAGTACAGCGCCACCAAACAGCTTAGCCTTTTTGGCGATGTATATAACCTGCTCGATACAAAATATGTAGACTGGCTGGGCTACAACACCCGCCGCGCAAACTTTATGCTGGGGGCAAACTACCGGTTTAAATAGTTTTCGTTTTTACAATGGATAATCAATAAATTTGCTTCAACTATAAAGCTATGTCGTTACAAAAGATCAATACCCGCAATACCGTGCTCATCATGATGATCATCGCATCGGTAGCAATGCGTTTGCTTACGTTTAAATTTCAGTGGCTAAGCAATTTTACCCCGCTCGGCGCAATCGCCTTGTTTGGCGGTGCTTATTTTACCGATAAATGGAAGGCCTACGTGGTGGTGTTGGTATCGATATTCCTGAGCAACATCCCGGTTAACTATTTTTATACCAATAAAATTACCTTATTCAGCGCAGGCGACCTTTATATGTACGGCACTTTTGCGCTGATGATATTTGTAGGCAGCCTCATAAAAAAAGTAAACGTTTTGAATGTACTGCTTGGCGGTATCGCTTCGGTGCTTATCCATTGGCTTATTATGGATCTGCCCTGGTTGTACGGAACTTACTACCCGCATACCTTAGCTGGTTATGGCACGTCTTTAGTGGCCGCCATCCCTTTCGAAAAAAACATGGTGCTTGGCGACCTGCTTTTCGGCACCGTCCTTTTCGGTGGTTTCGAACTGGCCAAAAGCAAATACGTAGTGTTGCAAAGCAAAAAACAACTGGCGCTTTAAGCGTTTGTTTTCGATATTTTAGGGGCGGTTTTGCAAAATGCAGAACCGCTCTTTTTTTGTACGATTTTCAAAGATTTTTGAAGAAATTCAAAGGTTTTTGATGGGAATTTAGCACCAATGGAAAGGAATATGAAAAAAATCGTCATCCTCACCGGCGCCGGCATCAGCGCCGAGAGCGGCCTAAAAACCTTCCGCGACAGCGACGGGTTATGGGAGGGATACAACATCGAAGACGTAGCCACCCCCGAAGCATGGAAGCGTAACCCGGAGATGGTGCAGCAGTTTTACAACGAGCGCCGCAAGTCTGTTTTGGAGGCCAGCCCCAATGCCGCCCATTTCGCCCTGGCAAGGCTGGAGGAGAAATACCGGGTAACCATCATCACTCAAAACATCGACGACCTGCACGAGCGGGCAGGATCCACAAACGTGGTGCACCTGCATGGGGTTATAACACACTCACAATCAAGCATAAACCCAAGGATAACTTACCCCATCGATGGCTGGGAAATAAAGATGGGCGACAAATGCGAACTGGGTTCACAACTGCGGGCGCATGTAGTATGGTTTGGCGAAGCTGTGCCGATGATAGAAACCGCCGCACAGCTATGCGCAGAGGCAGAAATCTTTATCCTGGTAGGTACATCCCTTGCTGTATACCCGGCGGCGGGGCTAATAAACTACGTTCCGCGCGGTGTAACGCGTTATATCATCGATCCTAATATTCCGGTATCATCCGGCAGCCGGGTGGTAGAAATGCCCTTTAAAGCAACGGTAGGCGTGCCGATGCTGGTAGAGGAACTGATGGGTTAAGTCGTTTTAATGTCGAATATCGAACGCCCAACACCGAATAATGAAGTAAAAAACATTCATTGTACATCATGAACCATTGACTACTAACCGCTCACTAACTTACTCAACCAAATGACGAAATGCATCTTCAACTGGAGCGGCGGTAAAGACAGTGCCCTGGCGCTTTACTACTGCATGCAAAACCCCGAACTGGATATCCGATACCTGGTAACTACCATAAATGATGAGGTGGACAGGATCTCCATGCACGGCGTGCGGACCGAATTATTAGAGCAGCAAGCAGCGCAGATTGGCATACCACTATACCAGATACGCCTGCCCGAAATGCCATCTATGGAGGCTTACGATAATATCATGCGCGTGCATTTAGAGCACCTAAAAAGCGAGGGCATAACCCACTCCATCTTCGGCGATATATTTTTGGAGGATCTGAAAAACTACCGCGATGCCCGCCTTGCGGAGGTTGGGTTATGCGGCATTTACCCGCTATGGAAACGCGATACAAAGGAACTGATAAACGAGTTTTTAGGCCTCGGTTTCGGCACCGTTATCGCCTGCGTGCAGGAGCGGCTGGAAGAATTTGTGGGCCGGGAAATAGGGGGAGAGGTGATTGCTTCCTTGCCTGCTGATGTAGATGTTTGCGGCGAGAACGGCGAGTTCCACACCTTTACCTTCAAAGGGCCGATCTTTAAAAACGAGATAAAGTATAAAACAGGAGAGAAGGTTTTTAAGGCTTACAAAGCACCAAAAAATGCTGACGATAATTGTGCGCTAAACGCTGATATCAAACCTTCAGGTTTTTGGTATATCGACCTTATTTCCGCTTAACCTCCCATTTATTTGGCATTTTTGCCTGCCAAATTAAATAAACGATATCTAACTAACTTATATAATTATCAACTACTTATATTGATTATTTAAATAAGGAAGTTATATGCAGGGCTGTCGTAAGCACTAAAGTAGTCTATTTTGCCAAATAAAATTCTGTGTTGGTGATTTTATGAAAATAACTACTTGTATGTTAGTGCTTTACGTTTAGAAGTTATACCTGTAAAATGCCTCTTTATAATCCTTCAGCATTTCGGTAAAACGGGCGGAAACGGTCGCTAAAAACGCCTCGTCCAGTATCTCAAAAACGCTGTTAACGCCGTCGGTCAGGTCCATCTCGGGGATCTTGTAGGTCTGCTCCAGGCTACCCCTCTCTATCTTCACAATAAACTTTTGGTTCATATTCAGGATAGAGATCTTAAACTCGGGGTGCGGCAGTTCTGCTATTATTCTCATGTTGAATTGATGATAGTTGATGAAATTTTAAATGTTGAATATCGAACACCCAATTTCGAATAATGAAGTTTTTAGCCTTCGGTATTCGGCGTCCGAAATTCATCAATCGATATTAATTTCCCTTCTAAAGGGTTTTTCCCATTTATCGTTCCGCTGCTCTCGATAATAGAAAAACGGGCAAAAAGTTCTTCGCTGTACCAGCCTTCGCTACGTGTTTTTTTGATGACCTCGGCATGCAATTTACTGCCGTAGGCAAAGGCTTTCATGTGCTCCATACTCTCCCAAACCGAGAAGGTAGCCTGGCGGTATACCGGTGCTTCGCCCACGCCAATGGATGTTATGTAGCCCGGCGCGTTTGCCATCAATTCTGCCACTTCATCCACATGGCTCCAAAAGTTTTTCAGGCGGCTTATTGTAATCGTGGCACGGGTGAGCACAGCCATTGGGCCAACTTCTGGTTTTGCATCCGGGTTGCCAAAAGGTTCTTTGCCATCCCATTTGCCGTGGCTTACTATCGGCTGGCAAAGCACCGTCCATTGTTCGCGGCCGAGCGTTTTCCACCATTTGCTTACGAAGGATCTGCGGTGGAATTGCTCGTAGTCGTCCTTACTTTCCCAAACGGCCAAAAGCCCCCATTGCTGCCAGTCGGGCTGTAGGTCGAAAGTGCCGTTGCGGCCGCTGCCCAGCAGTTTCCAAAAGGTACAGCCCGCCTGCATTGCCATAGGCAGGCGATGTATCGCCATGGCCAACAGCGCGAAAGGTACAAGTGTTTTACGGTAGCGTATTATGGTGAGGCTGACGATCATCTACCGCGAAATAAAATATTAAATATGATATTCGGCTTATTTAGTTTTACACGTTCATCCTTACTTTTACGCCATGGCAGAAGACTTAAAAATAACCACCTCGGCAGATAAGGCTGAACAATATACCTCTCTCATCCCCCAAATAGAAGCCTTGCTTTTTGGCGAAACGGATTTGGTGGCCAACCTGGCTAATGTTTGCGCTGCGCTAAAAGAACAGTTCAAATGGTTTTGGGTAGGCTTTTATTTGGTGAAGGAAGGTGAGTTAGTGCTTGGCCCTTTCCAGGGGCCGGTGGCTTGTACAAGGATTGCCAAGGGCAAAGGTGTATGTGGCGCAGCATGGGCACAGGCGCAAATATTGGTGGTGCCCGATGTGGAGGAATTCCCGGGGCATATTGCCTGCAGTTCGCTGTCGCGCTCAGAAATTGTATTGCCGCTGTTTAAAGATGGTGAGGTAGCAGGGGTGCTGGATGTGGATAGTTCCGAGCTGGCGGAGTTTGACGATACCGATGCGCAGTACCTTGCAGAGATAGTAAAGCTAATTCAATTTTAATGGCAAAGGTGTTTTTGATTGCCGGGCTTGGTGCCGATACGCGACTGTATAAGAATATTGTATTGCCCGATGGCTATGAGCGCATACCTGCCGATTGGGTTGTACCTGATGCAACCGATACATTAACTACTTATTCGCAAAAGCTTATAAGCCATTATAATATACAAGCCGGAGCGATTGTGATTGGTGATTCGCTGGGCGGTATGATAGCTGTTGAAATTGCCAAGCAGGTAAAGCTGGCTAAAGTGGTTTTGATATCGAGTATCAAGACAGCTGATGAGGCCCCATGGTATTTTAACTTCCTGCGTTATGTGCCGGTTTACAAGCCTATCCCAGGCACGCTGTTTAATAAGCTTGGGTTTTTGGCAGGCCCTATATTTGGCAAGATGCCAGCCGACGAAATGAATTTGTTTAATAGCATGCTGAGCAAATCGTCCCCTGTGTTTTTAAAATGGGCCATGCACGCCGTTTTATACTTCAACAATACCGAACCGATTACCAACCTGTACCATATCATTGGCGATAAAGACAACGTGTTCCCTTTCGAGAAAATAAAAAACCCAACCGCCATTATCAAAGGTGGCACGCATATTATGGTATTCGACAGGGCGGATGAGATAAACAAGCTGCTTGCCGGTATCCTGCAAAAACCATGAAACTACCCGAAGAATATTATTTGAGCACCGATGTTGTGGCCCTAAGCCGCGACCTGATAGGCAAATACCTTTTTACCTGTATAGACGGTGATACTACCGGTGGATATATAGTTGAAACAGAAGCCTATAACGGCATCATTGATAAGGCATCACATTCGTATGGCAATCGCATCACGCCACGCACTAAAACCATGTTTGAGCAGGGCGGTATAGCTTACGTGTACCTGTGCTATGGTATCCACGAGATGTTCAATATTGTAACATCTGTAGCCGGGCAGCCGCATGCTATACTTATCCGCGCCATTGTGCCTACAGATGGGCTGGATATCATTATGCACCGACGAAATATGGACACCATTAAGCCCAATATTACCAAAGGCCCGGGCTCGGTGGCCAAAGCTTTGGGTATATCGCGCAAAATAAACGCCTGTAGCCTTCAAAGCGATACTATATGGTGCGAAGATAGGGGAATGGTATTCGATGCCTCAGAAGTGGCCGCAGGCCCCCGTATTGGTGTGGATTACGCGGGCGACGATGCCTTGTTGCCATACCGCTTCTATGTAAAGGGAAATATTTTTGTGAGCAAGCCGAACAAATAAGTTTTTCAAGCGTATATACCTCATCCTAATTTTAAAAAGATGAGCGTACATCCAACAACCGAAAGCCTGAAATATTTCCGCGACGAGATAAATGAAGTAAAAACTGCTATGCTAACCACCTACAACGCGGACAGGGGCTTTAGCAGCAGGCCTATGGGTACTGCGGATGTGGACGACGAGGGCAATATCTGGTTCTTCACCAATGAGCATTCTGAAAAAGCCAGCGAAATATCTGTGGAGAATACCATTTCCTTAACTTACTCCGATCCAAAGAACCATACCTACCTTAGCATTATAGGCGAGGCAGAACTGCTGGATGATAAAGCGAAAATGAAAGAGCTATGGAACCCTTTTATAAAAGCCTTTTTCCCCGAAGGGCTTGAAGGCCCCGAACTTATGCTGTTAAAAATTACGCCTACCGATGCCGAGTACTGGGACAGCGATAGCAGTAGTATGGTTGTACTCTTTAATATGCTGAAGGCTGCGGTAACCGGCAAACGCTATGATGAAGGCAAGCATGGGAAGATAGCGCTGTAGGTTGACCTTATATCTGCCTAATCTATAGGTTTTTAAATAACGAATCCTCAAGTTTGAATGTGAAGCAAATCAGACCCAGGATTGCATGAGGGGCTTGCTTGCTATTGCAATTTCTGTAGAAAGCCGTAATGCTTCATCGGTGTTTTCCCATCAGGCATTTGGTTAAAGGCCTGGTATATTACATAGGTTTTATCCTGGTCTATACCTTTAAGGACACCGCCAATATTTTTCTGTACCTCCTTATTTTCGGCTTTTAAAGCGATGGTATCTGCGAGGTTTATGGCAGACAGGTATTTAATTACAGGGTAAATGCCTTTATACGGCTCTGCGGCCAAAAGTTGCGGGGTTATTGCAAAAACAGATGGTTTAGTAGCAACGGCAGTTAGCGTTACAGGGAATTTATAAGCGGCGTTGGCCTCACTGACAACCTTTTCAAAAAAACTTTTCATCACAGCATCATTCTTATAACTCATAAGTTTATCACCTGGTGCTTTAAGTTCCGAAGCTGTGAACATTAGGTTAGCGGCATCAATTAAGCTGCCTTTATTGTATAGTTTTAGTGCGTCGTTATAAAAATCGGGGGCGGTTTTATTTAGTATTTTATATTCGCCAACTTGCAGGATGTTTATTTTCCAGGCGTCATCGTACTTGCCATAAATAGCAAGTATTAAGCAGGTTACCGGTAAGTTTTTTGGCGAAAGTAACGATACATACATCTCTTTGTTTAATGCCGTATAGTTAATGGTATAATCGTTACTGTTCCCTTTGTTGGATATGAGCGTGTTGTTAACCCCAGTACCGGAATTCTTGGTATAGTACTCATCAACAACTTCATAATCCGCCGCGTTGAATGATTTGGCAACGGCAGTCATAATGGTATCCATCTTTGTACCGGTTTGTGCGAGCAAGCCCGGCGACATCAACTTTTTCGCTGCGGCCACATCGTTTGCCATAAATGCCCGGAAGAGTTTCTTATTTAGGGGGTGTATCTCGGTTTGTATACCGCCATCGATATGGTCGTTAACCCAGGTTCCGTTGGCGCTAAAATTGCAACTGTTAATTGCTGGAATCACTAAAAAGGCGAGCAATAAAAATGCGATGTGTTTTTTCATTAAAGCAAAAATTCGTTTACTAAAGAAATGAAAAAAACCGCACAAACTAATAGGTTTTTCAAAAACTATGCTTCTGTGTGTTTTAACACGTCATCCAGGCTGTAAAAAACCTTCAAGCCCATATTTTCCGCATACGCCACATCGCCGTCCGCGCCTTTTGATGCACCCTCTATACGGAGGATAGCATCGCAACGGGTAATTAACCTGTGGGCAATGGGATAGGAGATCTCCTCATAAATCTCGTCGCCCGGGTATTTGCTGCCGGCTTGCTTTAAAAGCGGCAGGGCAAACCACTCGCCAATAATAGGGATATGCCCGGCGCGGAACAGCGCTAAAGCGGGTTCTTCCATGCGTTGCAGATTTTGCGCCATCAGGGTTGGGTCGTCGTTGGTTCCCGAACGGTAGGGGCCGGCGATAAGGATAGTTAGGGATCTCTTCATGACACCAGGTTATTGATTTGTGCGTACTGTAAAAGGATAATGGTTTTGGCATCGCGGATCTCGCCGGTTTTGATCATTGCCAGGGCATCGGTAAAAGGCAGTTCTAATACTTCAATATTTTCATGTTCATTAGCCGCGCCGCCGCCCTCGTTTACTTTCATGGCGCTTTCGTATTCTGCCACGAAGAAATAAAGTATTTCTGTAACCGAGCCGGGCGACATATACAGCTCAAAAACCTTTTGTACCGATGATATTTGGTAACCCGTTTCCTCCTCCGTTTCGCGGCGGATGCACTCTTCCGGGTTGTCGTTATCCAACAGGCCGGCGCAGCATTCTATCATCATACCATCTTCATTTCCATTGATATATGTAGGTAACCTAAACTGCCTGGTAAGTATTACCGTACCCTGCAGTTTGTTGTAAAGCAGGATAACCGCTCCGTTCCCACGGTCGTAAGCCTCTCGCACCTGGGTAATGGTGCTACCATCATTTTGTGTCCCTTCAAACGTGACTTTCTTTAGGGTGTACCAGTTGTCGGAGAGGATATCCGTTTTAAGTACATTAACATTTTTCATTTATAAATTGATCGATTTTTGATTGTTATTGATTATATTTGAACAAATTACCGAATAATAAAATGAACTTTCAAAAAAGGAAGCAAATAATTTTTGAAGAACTGGAGAAGCAGGGCGAGGTGGATATAAAAAGGCTGGCTGCCCAACTGGGCATATCAGAGATCACCGCCCGGCGCGATCTGAACCAGCTGGCCGCCGATGGCGTGCTGTACCGTACCCATGGCGGTGCGGTAAAAGTAAACCCGAATGAAAAGCCGCACATGTTCGCCAACAAAACTGCCCAAAATGCTGCTATAAAAGATGCCATTTGCCGGGTAGCTGCCGCACAGATAGTGGATGGGGATGTTATTTTTATGGATTGTGGCAGTACCGTTTTCCGGCTTTGCCAGTTCATTAAACACAAGAAGGTAAAGGTAATAACTAATTCGCTGCCTGTTATTTATGAGTTACAGGATAGCACCGTGAGCCTAAACATTATAGGCGGCGAGCTGGATGCCGAACGGCAGGCTGTACACGGCAGCACCGCAAACGAGCATATTGCCAAGTACCGCGCCACCAAAGCTTTTTTAGGTGTAGACGGTGTATCCATAAACGGGCTTTTCGCCAATAGCGAAAAAGAAGCGGATATCACTACTGCCTTTGCAAACAACAGCGCTTACACGTACATGCTTTGCGATGCGGCAAAAATAGGCAGGGAAACTTACCTTAACTTTGCTGGGCTCGGTCTTATCAATGCGGTTATCACTAACGCTGATGCGAGTAAGTTAACGGGCTTTGAAGAGCAGGGAATGGCGTTGTTGTTTGCATAAAGTTCACGGTAGTGGGACCACAAAAAAGATTACGTCATGCCGAATTGAGGCTACCTTTATGATGGGGTACTGAAACAAGCATGACGGTTTGGTTATTTTTTTTGTGATTGGGCGTAAGCTTAAATAGTAAACGAATTACTCCCCGCCTTCAATGGGTATGTTTTTGCCTTCCATACCAATACGCCAGTGGTTGCTTTTGGCAGGCTGATGTTTATTTTCCATTTGCCTTTATCAAGAGCATAACCTGCAGCAACTTTACCATTCGGGTGAGGTATCTCGCCGCTGATATTGGTGAGTGTACCCAAATGTGGCTCGATCTTTACCTTGCTAAAACCCGGTGCATAGCTATCAATCCCTAATACAGTCCGGAAAAACTCAATGTTTGGGCTAGAGCCCCATGCGTGGCAATCAGACCGGGATGTATTTACATCGGAGTACTCGGCCCAGGTTGTAAGGCCCATGGCAATGTTTTCGCGGTAAATATCCAGCCAGTTTAGGTAATCATTACCCAGCCCCGCTTTTACCAATGCCTGGTTAAGGTAGTATTTAAAGTAAACCGAGCATTGGATCAAACTGGTGTCTTTCAGCATAGCCGTAGCCACAGCTTTTACGTCGGCACTGTTGACCAGGCCGGTTAGTATGGCCAGCGAATTGGCATGTTGAGAGTAACCGGTTTTTTCTTTGGTATCGGCAAATAATTTCTTAGCCGGATTCCAATACTTTCGTTGGATGGTAGTCTTTAACTGGGCAGCTTTTTGTGTATATAAGCTGGCGTAATCCTGCAAGCCAATTTTGCCTTCCATCTCTGCCGCCCACTGGTAGGCCATCAGTAGTTGCAGGTCATAAATAGCTGCGGTACCATCCTTAGCGTCTACGCCGCCTGCGAAATTGCCAGCCCAATCTACAAAAGCCCAGTATGGCGTGTTTTTTACAGAGCCATCTGCCTGCTGGTATTTGCTGAAAAAATCAAGCACCCCGCGTTCGCCCAATAATTTGTCCTTAATAAACTTATCATCGCCGCGATACATCCAATAATCGTGCAGCATGCCAATGTACCATAACGAGAACGGCGATATCACCTGGGTCCCCCGCGAAGGATAGCAACTGGCGGTTATCCCCTCGGGCAAGCGCGAGTGGTCCATTTGGTTAAGTGCATTACGTGCCAGCCGGTCATCATTGGTATTATAATAAGATACCATGGCCTGTATGCGGGTATCGCCGATGTATTGCAGTTGCTCGTAATATGGGCAGTCGGTATAAGTTTCCCAGGCGTTTAATCTCGCAGTAAGCCAGCCGATATCCAGCATTTGTTTTATCTCGGCATTATCTGTGTTCATTACCGAGGCTTGTTTGAAGGGATAGCCCGTAAAAGTGCCGTACAGGTCATCAATCACCAGCGGCTCGTCCTTTGTTTTTACAATAAGCCTGATATAACGGAAGCTGCGGAAATTTAAGGTGGTGAACGATTGTTCTTTGCTGCCATCGGCTATCAGGCTATCTATCCTCGCTACAAACTCTTTTCCGTCCACATCGTTACGGTTGCCTTTTATAACGCCCCCGCTACCTTTTTTATAAAGGGACTCGGCATAGCCGAGGGATATCCCCGCATCTTTGCCGCCGCTAAAATTTAAGGTTACGTAGGCGTTTGTTAAAAAGGCCTGGTCGAGCAGCAAAACCGCCGTGGTATTGGCTGGTATAGCAACCTGAGCTTTTTGCTGCGGGAAACCGGCCGGGGCTGTAACTCCAACTGCACCACGCAATTTAACCAGGCGCTGGTAAGTCATTTCTCTTGCGGGTAACGAGGAGGGCACCAACGCCCACTCTATACCCCATGCGGTGCCTTTAAGCCTGCCATCGGCGAGTTTATTTGCCCCGGGCCAGGCAGCATCATCAAAGCCTGCAACTTTCCAATTCCCCTTAACTGTTTTGCTCACATAAACCATTTCGCCTTTGCTGGCGGCAAAAAAGTAGCCCGGTACAGGTTCGTGCCCAACATCGCGGATGCTTTTCCAGGTTTCATTGGTATTTAATATTTCTTCTGATGGAGAATTGCCTTGCAAAATGAAACCGGTGCGGACGCTGATCTGCGCGGCCGGGCTGTATTGCGCCTCGTTCCAAACCATCGCAGCTATGGTGTTTTTGCCGGTGATGAGGTAGGGGGCAAGGTCGACCGTTTCGTAATTCCAATAGTAAGTATCGCCTCGCGCCGGCCCTAATGACACCAGCATACCATTTACATACAGCTTGTACCGGTTATCCGCAGATACATGTACCACAAACTTTGCGGGCTTAACAGCTAACTCCACAGTTTTGCGGAAATAGAACACGCCGTAAGTAGAGCCATTATCGCCCTGGGCCGCTATCCATTTGGCATGCCACTCTTTGGGGGCAGCCGCAGAATTGGGGGTTTGCGCAAAAGCACACTGAAATGTAAAAGCGATTAGCAGTAACGTAATTAATGTTCTCATGAAGATATCAATTGGATGTACAATAATAAGAAAAGATTTGATAAATCGATTTAGCAATATAAAAAAATTCCCACCGCGTCATTGCGAGGTACGAAGCAATCTCTACGCCGGACAGGTCGCTTTGCAAATTTGCCCTGCTAATCGGGAGATTGCTTCGTACCTCACAGCAATGACGTTCTGGAGATTTTGTTTTTGACTCCTAACGTGTTCAGACAGCTTCGTCTTCCATCTTAAAAAACGAAAACGAAGAGTGTCCGTACTTACGCTGCTCCACAAAGGCAGGGTGGTTGCTTAGGTTTTGCATCGATTGGTGCTCTACTATCAGCAACCCGCCGGGTTTTAGCAGGTTTTTGTTGAAGACTATTTTGGGGATCTCTGGAATCTTGTTGAGGTCGTACGGCGGATCGGCAAATACAAGGTCGTACTGCTCGGTTTCCATGTCGAGGTATTTAAATACGTCGGCCTTAAAAGTCTGTATCTGGGTTAAACCATGCTGGCGGCTGGTATCTTTCAGGTAAAAAACACATTGCTGGCTACGGTCTACACCAACAACTAAAGCCGCGCCTCGCGAAGCAAACTCCATGGCGATATTACCTGTGCCGCTAAAAAGGTCGAGCACGGTGATATCTTCAAACTCTATCTGATTAAGCAGGATATTAAAGAGTGCCTCTTTGGCCAGGTCGGTGGTGGGGCGTACGGGCAGGTTTTTTGGCGGGTTAAGCCGCAAGCCTTTTAGTTGTCCTCCGATGATGCGCATAGCGAAAGGGCAGCAAGGCTAAGTATTTTATGAGGTACAACCTGCTCGGGCAGTACAAGCACTTTAGTGTCGTTTATCTTCACGTTGCCAAAAAACTCTGCCAAGTAGGTAAAGCTTTTGTCGGATGCATTTACATCACCGCTAAGTATCAGGGTAATATTTTCGGGGCTTAGGGCAAGTTCATCAGCAACAAAGGCGCTGAAGTAGGCAAGTTCTTCGTGATTCTTGTAAGCGAAAGCGTTGTAAAAACGGAGCTTGTTATAAGTAAAGTTTAATATCTCTACGGTGCCATTCTCTATGTTCAGGTACAGATCGGTACTGGTTGGGTAGTTGTTGGCTATGGCGGTAATCCAGCCTTTTGCGCGGTAAACCAATGTTTCATTCTCAAAAACGCCCTGGGCAGCCGCTGCCGCTTGATCTACTTTATAAATGATGGTATTTTTGCTATCCAGCGGCTGGGCGTAAACTTTATCGGTTTCTACCACATCCAGCAGGCGGGCAATGTTGGCGGCGTACTCGTTATCAAAAAGGCTTTCGGGCATCAGGGTGAAGCCGCCGGCGGTAAGCCCCGTTATTACCTGCCTGTAGTCGGCGGTTAATACAGCGTGCAATTCCTGCGGGTTGGTCAGTTCGGTAAGGGGGCAGTTCTCGGCCCAGGCTAACAGTTTGCGCTCGTCGGCTATGGCATAACTAAAGCTATGCGGGTCAACCTGCAATAACAAATTGTAATTTGTGGCCTCGGTGAGGTTCAGTTGCTCGTCGGTGTATTTGTAATTATGTTCGCTCATGCAGGTTTAACAAAAGTAATATTTTTTCGGCTTACTTAATTAAGATAGTTTCTCCATTTTTGCTCCGTGCCATCCTCAGAACAAATATCCTCATCCTTTCCGCATCAGCCAAACGCCCAGCAGGCCGAGCTGTTTGGCAAACTGCACCGTTTTTTGCAAAGCGATGATGGCGATGAGTGCTTTATCCTGCGTGGCTATGCTGGTACGGGTAAAACAACAGTGGTAGGGGCATTGGTGAATGCTTTGCAAAACTACCGGCTAAAATCGGTACTGCTGGCGCCAACGGGGCGGGCTGCTAAGGTGATCACCAATTACAGCGGGCGTAAGGCATTCACCATCCACAAGCGCATCTACCGAAAAAAATCGGCAGTGAATATGGATGAGGCCTTTAAACTGAACGATAACCTGCAAACCAATACGCTTTTTATTGTGGATGAAGCCTCCATGATATCTGATGAAGGCGGCAGTTTCAGCGGGTCTACCTTATTGCAGGACCTGGTGAGCTATGTGTACAACAACCGCAACTGCAAACTGATGCTGGTTGGCGATACCGCTCAGTTGCCACCCGTGGGCTCCATAGACAGCCCCGCGCTGGATGCCAAACTGATGAAGGATAAGTTTATGCTGGATGTGCATAGCTACGAATTAACCGATGTGCTGCGCCAGCAGCAGGATTCGGGCATCCTGTTCAATGTAACCGAAGTGCGCGATATCATCCGCCGCGAAGGGGAGGATTACCCGCAAATCGTTACCGAAGGTTTTAAGGATGTGATCCGCATGACCGGTGCTGATCTGGAGGAAGAGTTAAGTACTGCTTATCATAAGTACGGATACGATGGCACGCTGATCATTTGCCGCAGCAACAAAAACGCCAACCAATACAACATGCAGATCCGCAACCGCATTTTAATGCGCGAGGAAGAACTTACCGGCGGCGACCAGTTGATGATTGTCCGTAATAATTACTTCTGGCTGCAAACCGAGGAGGAGGGCAGCACCGCGTTTATAGCCAACGGCGATATTGTAAAGCTGCGCAAAGTGCGCCGGATGGAGGAGATGTATGGCTTCCGCTTTGCGGATGTGCAACTGGAATTTATTGATTATGCCGAAGACCCGGTGCTGGATTGTAAAATATTGATCGATACGCTCTACTCGGAAGCGCCTGCCTTAACGCCCGATAAGCAAAAGCAATTGTACCTGGAGGCGATGAAGGATTACGACCATATCCACAACAAGCGCGAAAAGCACGAGCAGCTAAAACTAAATCCATATTATAACGCTTTACAGGTAAAATTTGCCTACGCTATTACCTGCCACAAAGCCCAGGGCGGCCAATGGGATGCCGTTTTTGTAGACCAGGGCTACCTCACCGAAGAAATGGTAAATACCGATTTCCTCCGCTGGTTTTACACCGCTTGCACAAGGGCCACGCAAAAATTGTTTCTGGTGAATTTTAATGAGAAATTTTTTGTCTGAATCAGAATTTACAGAATTAAAGAATTTTCAGGATGCAAAATAGCAGTCCTAATTCTGTTCATTCTAAAATCTTGTAAATTCTGATTCAGACAATCTACTCCGCCTGCGGCAACTCGATCACAAACGTACTGCCTTTGCCTTCGATGCTTTGCACGCTTATTTTGCCATTGTGGCTTTCTACTATCTGCTTTACAATGCTGAGCCCTATACCAGTAGATTGCTCTCCTTTTAAGCCTGTACGCCCCGCGCCGCTAAAGCGCTCGAATATCTTCGGCAGCATTTCGCGGGGTATACCCAACCCATGGTCTATCACCTTAATAATAACACGCTCCTTTATCCGTTTCAGGTGAATTTCTACCTTATCGGTTTCTTTCGAAAATTTGAGGGCGTTGCTCACCAGGTTATCAATTACCCTCGGGAATTTTTCGTGGTTAATAAGCGCGTAAACCATTTTAACGTCGCTTACCAGTACCACGGTATTTTTACCACCCAATTGCACCCGCCAGTTGCTTACAACACCTTGCAAAAAGTGGTTTATTTCGGTGCGGTGAATGTCAAAACTGGCGCTGCCTTCGTTGCGGGCGGCCTCCAGCAGGTCGTCTATAATGGTGCGGGCCTTTACGCAGCTTTGGCGCATCATGTCCAGGTTATCCTTGGTATCTTCATCAATATCCTCCATCTCCATCATCATCGCTAATGATTCTACCGCCGCTATGGGGTTACGCAGGTCGTGTGCTACGGTACCCAATACCTGGTTTTTAAAAATGTTGGCCTTTTCAATTACATTGTTTTTCTCGCGGATCTCTATCACCTGTAAATAATAGCTGGCCTTGTAGGAGAAGAAATACCGCGAAGTTAAAAAGAAGCCCGATAGCAGGATGAACGATATCATCTGGTTATAAGTCATTTCCGTGGCATCGGCCTGGGCGTGGAAAAGCAATATGGTAAACAGCAGCTCGATACTTACCAGCAAAACGATCATTTCGTAATACTCAAAAACAAACAATACGCTCACCATACTCAGGGCTAATAGATAGAGCGTCAGCGCGTTGCTCGGGTCGGCAGTGGCAATAAAGCTGGAGTACATGCCGCATGATATGATGTATAGCGAGAATACAAACACAAACAGGGCCATGCCCGCCGAGCTTTTTTTGGTTTGCGCGAAATTGGCAATGAACAGGTTGCTGATGATATAAAAAAAGGGGGTTACGATGATGTATATCCAGTTAGTGGAGCTAAACTCCGGGAAGTTTTGTGCCTTTGTTAAACTCTCCGGGAAGATATGGTACAGGATACGGATAACCAGGTTCAGGATAAAAAAAATCAAACTGGCGGTACGTACACTCATCAAGTTTTGATAAGTGTAGTAATTGCGGTACGCGTTACTGTACTTTGCCGGTAGTTTAGAAAAATAATGAGTATCCAAGTTGTTTTAATAAGGGTAAGCAAAAGTATCATTTAGTAATCAAAATTAAAATAGTTCCATTTTAAGCAATGCAAAATGGCTGATTATAAAAATTTTAATGCCAAACTGACGGCGGCTGAAACTTTTAAATGCCAAATTTTCCTTATTACGGCCGTGGCAATAGTTTTGAGCATACCTTGATACTATGAATTTCAACAACTTTACCATAAAAGCACAGGAGGCCGTTCAAAAAGCTTCCGAAATAGCAACCGGCAACCAGCAGCAGGCTATCGAAACAGCACACTTGCTAAAAGGCTTGCTTTTGGTTGATGAAAATGTAATAACCTACTTGTTAAAAAAACTGAATGTTAATATTAATAGGCTGAACGAAACGCTGGACACGCAGATAGCCTCGTTCCCGAAAGTGAGCGGGAGCAATGTGTATTTATCATCTACCGTTAACACCGTGCTGCAAAAGGCGCAATCGTACCTTAAAGAATTTAAAGATGAGTTCGTGTCGGTAGAGCATCTATTGCTCGGCGTATTGGCCGCCGGCGATAAAACTGCATCGGCCCTGAAAGATTTTGGCGTAAACGAAAAGGACCTAAAGAAAGCCATCACCGCATTACGCGGCGATAATAAAGTAACCGACCAAAACGCCGAAGCAACCTATAATGCTCTGAACAAATATGCCCGTAACCTGAACGAGTATGCCGAAAGCGGTAAGCTCGACCCGGTAATAGGCCGCGACGAAGAGATCCGCCGCGTAATACAAATATTATCGCGCCGTACCAAAAACAACCCCATTTTGGTGGGCGAGCCTGGTGTAGGTAAAACCGCCATTGCCGAAGGTATTGCTTTCCGTATTATTAAAGGCGATGTGCCTGAGAGCTTGAAGACGAAAACCGTTTTCTCCCTGGATATGGGCGCGCTGATAGCCGGCGCAAAATATAAAGGCGAGTTTGAAGAACGCCTGAAGGCTGTCATCAAAGAAGTGATTCAAAGCGATGGCGAGATCATCCTGTTTATTGATGAGATACACACCCTCGTTGGCGCAGGCGGCGGCGAAGGCGCTATGGATGCGGCCAATATATTAAAACCCGCCCTTGCCCGTGGCGAGTTAAGGGCCATTGGCGCAACCACGCTTAACGAATACCAGAAATATGTAGAGAAGGATAAAGCCCTCGAGCGCCGGTTTCAAAAAGTAATTGTGGATGAGCCGGATACTGCCGATGCCATATCCATATTGCGTGGCTTAAAAGAGCGCTACGAGGCACACCACAAGGTGCGTATTAAGGATGAGGCGATAATTGCATCGGTAGAGATGTCGCAGCGCTACATATCCGACAGGTTTTTACCCGATAAGGCGATCGATTTGATGGACGAGGCCGCCTCTAAACTTCGTTTGGAGATGGATTCCGTACCCGAAGCTGTTGACGAGCTGGAACGCCGTATTATGCAGCTTGAAATTGAGCGTGAAGCCATCAAACGCGAAAAAGACGACCGCAAGGTTGCCGAATTAAGTGAAGATATTGCCAACCTGTCTGCCCAGCGCGATTCTTTGCGTGCCAAATGGCAGGGCGAAAAAGATATTGTGGATGGCATTAACCTTAAGGTTGAGCAAATTGAAAACTACAAACTGGAAGCAGAGCAAGCCGAACGTGCCGGCGATTATGGTAAAGTAGCCGAACTACGCTACGGCACCATTGTACAAGCCCAGCAGGAAGTGGAGAAACTGAAAGCTGCCCTCGCCGAAAACGCCGACGACAGCCGGATGCTAAAAGAGGAAGTTACCGCCGACGATATTGCCGGCGTAGTAAGCCGATGGACCGGCATTCCCGTTAGTAAAATGATACAAAGCGAGCGCGAAAAGCTGCTGCACCTGGAAGAAGAGTTGCACAAACGCGTAGCAGGGCAGGAGGAGGCCATCGAGGCCATCAGCGATGCCATACGCCGCAGCAGGGCTGGTTTGCAGGATAAACGTAAGCCGATAGGTTCGTTTATCTTCCTGGGCACTACAGGCGTGGGTAAAACCGAGTTGGCAAAAGCGTTGGCAGAGTATTTGTTTAACGACGAAAATTCGTTGGTGCGGATAGATATGAGCGAGTACCAGGAACGCCATTCGGTGTCTCGGTTGATAGGAGCGCCTCCGGGTTATGTGGGCTATGATGAAGGCGGGCAACTGACCGAAGCCGTACGCCGCAAGCCGTACAGTGTAGTACTGCTGGACGAGATTGAGAAAGCGCACCCCGATGTATTTAACATCCTGTTGCAGGTGCTGGACGATGGACATTTGACAGATAACAAAGGCCGTGTGGTGAATTTTAAGAATACCATCATCATCATGACCTCGAACATAGGCTCTAACATTATCCAGGAGAACTTCCAGGATTTGGAAGACAAGAACCGAGATGCTGTGATTGCTAAAACCAAGAATGACCTGTTCAACGTGTTGCGCGCTACTATCCGTCCCGAGTTTTTGAACCGGATAGACGAGATCATCATGTTTACCCCACTTAGCCGCGATGAGATAACCGACATTGTGAAACTGCAGTTTAAACAATTGCAAAACACATTAGCTGAACTTGGCATCACCATAGAAGCATCGGAAGAAGCGCTGGATTGGCTGGCTCAGTTGGGTTACGACCCGCAATTTGGTGCCCGCCCGCTGAAAAGGGTTATACAGAAAAAGATAATGAACGAACTATCGAAGCAGATCCTATCCGGTGCGGTAGATCGCGACAGCAAGATAAAACTGGATATGTTTGATAATAACTTTGTGTTTATGAATGCCTAATGGAGAGTGGACAGTAGTGAGTAGTTGAAAACGCGAAGATTCAAAATAATTTCAGAACGGAGAGCTGCCTGTGAGGGCGGCTCTTTTTTTATGGATTATTGGCCTTAAAAGGTTATTTTTCTAATGCAAAGCATTCCACCACCACTCGGTACCTCAAAAAAGTAAAGGCTACCGGTTGCATCTATTGATATGTAAAAAGGCCCTCCAATTTTTGCAGAAGCCAGCGAGCCGTCTGTGTGGCCGTTTGCACCAGCTACAAGTGTAATGAGTTTGCCAGAAGCATTTATCTTATATATGGTATTGATGTCACTCAGGCTAAGCGTTCCGATATAAATGTTGTTGCGGGTATCCGTTACAATATCTGTCACACTCCAAAAATTTATGTTCTCTGTATTTGCTACAACGCTTTGCACCCCGGCGCGTGTAATTTTAACAATTTTTGCGGTATGTGCGGCGCCGTCGGTAATTGAGTAGATAACGCTTTCGTCGTTGTCTACGGCAAATCTATCATCATTGTTTGTTGCTATCACTGATACTACTCCTATTGCACTGATCTTATGTATACCATCAATATCCATAAAATAAAAATTTTGATTTTTATCTATCACTATTTTCCCAATAGATCTATTTCGTGGACTTACGTATTGGCTAAAATTGCTTATAAAATCAGTCGCGTTACCACCGGGACTGATTTTTACCACCGATTGTTTGTAGTTTAAACTATTGGTGTTTACAGTGTATACATTCCCAAGGCTGTCTGTTGTGAGGCGGTACATAACATTTGTTGATGTATCCGGTGCAATGGGTGCCGGCGCGGCATAAAATACCGTTTGCTCGCCACTCGCACTAATTTTGTAAATAATGCTACCTGTGGTATTTTTTAATGCATAAATATTGCCGCTTTTATCCGTTACCATGTCTTCCAAATAATCAGTAAATTTAATAGTGCTTATTTTTGCCGCATCAGTAACGGGTACTGGTACGATTTTAATAGTGTCGGTTGTCTCCGGTTTTTTAATATCTGGCGCAACCTTATTACAACTAAGTAAAAACATAGCAGCCATTAATGCGGCAAACCCAAAAGCAATTTTATGTTTCATCTTTGCAAGGTAATAAAACTATTAAATTTAAAGCAAGTTAGCCTTGTGGAAAACGTACCGCCAACTTCATCTGGTCAATGAAGTCTACCCACCCTTAAGCATTCAAATAATCTTCACAGTTGCCACGCATGGCGTTTATTTGATTCAGCGTAATAAACTAAATCGTTGTAATTAAATTGTTAACAATAAGATAATAGTTTGTGTATAACAATTTGAAACATTAACCCCAGTTTTGAACGTTTAATTAACATTATTTAACTCATAATCACTTACACTACAAAAATCTATGAATTATTTCTCCAAATTAAAATTACCGCTACTTTCTATAGCGGTTGCTGGTTTATTGGCCACGGGCTGTCAAAAGGCTGACAATGTAAAAACGGATGCGCCGGTAACGGCAACAAGCACCTTAAAAACCGATGCGGTTACCTTAACCCAGGGTTTCGAGGTCGGGGGCACCAGCCCAAAAACGGCTTATGATGTATCGCCAACCGGCTCATCAAGCGGCGACAATGTTACCCTTTCGGGCAACTCGTGGAATTTGTATGATGCGCTTATTGGTAACCTGGCGGGTGATAAAAAAGCAGGGTCATGGTCGGCACGTGTACGCAATACAGGTAAAATTACCATGCTGTACAACCTTACTACGGGCATCAGCAGCGTAACCGTTAAACACGCTTTGTACACTGGTGATGGTGCAAGCACCTGGGGCCTTTACTACTCTACCAACAGCGGCAGCAGTTGGACACAGGCCGGCAGTAATGTAACCTCCACAGCAACGCTGCAAACACAAAACTTTACGTTCACGGTAAGCGGCACGGTACGGTTAGAGATCCGCAAACTTAGTGGCGGCAGCAACCGCCTCAACTTTGATGACATTACTGTAAACGATAACGCAGGTGGCGGCGGTGGCGGCACCGTACTTACCGGCAAAAAATTCCTGTTTGATGCCAGCCACCTGGAAAATGCAGGCAGCGCCGACTGGCAAATAGATGCCGACGGCACCGAAAATGTACCTATGTACACAGGCGGCACCACGGTAGAAACCAAGGCACAGCGTTACCCAACGCCATCATACACAGGTATTACCTCAACCACTGCCGAAAATTATTGGAAAGGTGCTATGTCTGCCTGGGCGGTAGAGCTGGTAAAAAAAGGCGAACTGGTAGAAACCCTGCCTGTTGGCACCGCGCTCACTTATGGCAATGGTTCCAACCCGCAGGATCTGAGCAATTACGATGTTTATGTAGTAATAGAGCCTAACCGCCTGTTCACAGCCGCAGAAAAAACCGCTATCATGACCTTCGTATCAAACGGCGGCGGGCTGGTAATGGTTGCCGACCATACCGCAGCCACTACTGCAGGTACGGATGCTAATGGCTATAACCCATCAGACCGCGACGGCGATGGCTATGATTCGCCACGCGTTTGGAATGATTTGATGACAAATAATGGTATCAACAACAACAATCCTTTCGGGTTTACAGTAAACTACGTTGATATAAGCGAAGGCCCATCCACCAATGTTTATACAGGCAGCAATGCCAACGCAGCTATCGTACTCAATGGCGCAGCGGGCACAGCCTCAAAACTGGCGTTCTACAACGGTTCTACAGCAAACCTTACACCAGCAACCAATGCAACCGTGCAGGGCTTGTTCTGGAGGAACAGCGCAACCAACGGCGGCACAGCCAATGCTATGGCGCTGTTAGCAACATACGGTACAGGCAGGGTGTTCTTTATCGGCGATAGCTCGCCGTCTGATGATGGCACCGGCGATACCGGCGACAACCTGTTCAACGGCTGGAGCGGCGATTCGCCGTCAGGCTTTACCTCGCACCCGGCACTGCACTTAAACGCAGCGCTATGGGCAGCTAAGGCACAATAATAAGCGTATTCAAAATTAGTTTTCGTTTATAGTTTCAAAAGCGGCGGGGGTAAAACCTGCCGCTTTTGTTGTGTTTGGGGCCGAACGAAAATGACTAAGATCGAACATCTAATGGTAAACCAAAAAGCTGACAAGGCCTACTGTAAATTAAGACGATACAGTAAGGTAGTTTTTGACGCCTTAAGCGGAGCGCCGTGTTCTAAAAGCAATTGCTTTGTCTGATAGTTAAGTTATCTCTAAACTCTAATCGCAAATCACTAAATTCGCCCCATGCTTAAAGCGCAATCTATCCATAAATCCTACGGGCAACTGCATATCTTAAAAGGCGTCAATCTGGTGGTAAACCGGGGCGAAATTGTTACTATTGTAGGTGCTTCGGGTGCGGGCAAAAGTTCGCTGCTCAATATTTTGGGCACACTTGATAATGCCGACTCTGGCCAGCTTTTTATTGATAATGTTGAGGTAAGCAAACTGGATAACAAGCACTTAAGCGATTTTCGCAACCGTAAAATTGGCTTTATCTTCCAGTTTCACCATTTACTGGTAGAGTTTAACGCCATTGAAAATGTTTGTATGCCTGCGTTTATAGCCAACGTACCGCGTGCCGAAGCAGAAAAACGGGCGACCGAATTATTGGAAATGCTTGGATTAGGGGGGAGGCTTACGCATAAACCTGCCGAACTATCGGGAGGGGAGCAGCAGCGGGTTGCCGTTGCCCGTGCGCTTATTAATAAGCCTGCGCTGATATTCGCCGATGAGCCCTCGGGGAACCTGGACTCGAAGAACGCGCTGGAATTGCACGAGCTTTTTGTAAAGTTGCGAAATGACTTTAACCAAACCTTTGTTATTGTAACCCATAACGAAGAGCTTGCCGGCATGGCCGACCGTACCATATTAATGAAAGATGGTTTGATTGTAGATAGTTTATAAGTGGGTATATTAATAACTGCAGCAAGCTCCGCATCGGCATATAAATTAAAGAATAAGCTGAACACCCCTGATATTTTATTGGGCGACTACGCCGACCTGCCCGATTTTATGGTGAAGAGTATGGGGATGCTAAGGCTGCCAACCCCAACATCGGTAAGTTACCAGCACGAAATGCTTACGCTTTGTTTAGACAAGGGCGTTGACGTAGTTTATGTTTTAACAGGAACGGAGTTGGCTTTGCTGCGCCAATCGGAACAATTATTTAAAGAATATAACATCGATATTTTAGATGGCCAAGTTGAATTATAGCGATATAGACCCGCGTAAAAAGGCTTTTATATTTGAACTGGATAATGTATTGTACCCCCAAAAGGACTACATATACCAAATTTACTACCTGTTTGCCAATTTATTGGAGTACACCGACCTTACAGATGCAAAACAGACAACCAATGTGATGATTGATACGTATATCAATAAAGGAGCAGATGCTGTTTTTGATGAATTGGTTACTACGCTGGGTGTAGACGAGAAATACCGGCCGAATTTAGCACTATTGATGGATACAGGCAAGGTGCCGCTAAAGTTATTGCTTTACCAAAATATGCTGGATTTTTTGCAGGAGGCGGTTACCGACAGGAGGAAGGTTTTTATTGTAACCAACGGCAACCCGCAGCAGCAATTGAATAAAATAAAACACCTGGAATGGCATGGTTTACAACCTTATTTGATAGCATATTTTGCAAATGAGACCAAGCCAAAGCCCGAACCAGATGTGTTACATTTATTGATGAAGGAGCACAATTTAGAGCGAAGGGACCTGCTGATGATAGAAAATTCGGAAACTGACGTTTTATGTGCACAAACTACCGGCATAGATTACTTAAATGTGAATGACTTTTTGTAATTTCAAGGCAGTAATATATTATTGATATATCCGTTAACCACCATATACTTATATTTATAAAATGAGAAAAATATTTTACCTTATTATACTTTCTGTAGTTATAATATCGTCTTGTAAAAAAAGTAAAGCCCCAAACCCGGATGATACCCCTATTGGGCCATCAAAAACCGGTTCCACGCTGGATCTGATACGCGATTCTATCTACCTGTATGCTAAGGAAGCTTATTATTGGAATGACGGGCTGCCCGATTATGCCACGTTTAAACCACGCACCTTTACCGGGAGCGACGAGATAACCACTTTACAAAATGAGGTTGATGCGATATCGCAATATAAAATAAACCCAAATACGGGCAAACCATACGAGTATTATTCGCCGGCACCCGGTTCGGCAAAATATTCGTTTATAGATGACGGCAGTGTATCTTCCGAGCTTAACGGCGTAAACGGAGATTTTGGATTCGCTCCACTTTACAACCAGATTAACGATTTGCGCGTGCGTTATGTTTACCCTGGCTCGCCGGCAGACCTGGCCGGTATAAAACGTGGCTATCAGATCACCAGCATAAACGGCCGTACTGCTCTGGCGTATGATGGCAACGGCGGCTCGGGCGTAAACTTAAATTTCGTAATAAACGCCTACGCAAACAGCACCACTATAACCATGGTACTGAAGAAATTCGACGGTACCAGTATGAACGCTACGCTTAATGTAGCAACTTATACAACCAACCCTGTAATAACGTATAAGGTTTTTGACCAGGGAGGCGGCAAAAAAGTTGGGTATATTGTATTTAACACCTTTACATCATTGGCCAATGCAAAGCCAAAATTAAACGAGGCATTTAATGATTTTGCCGGGCAAGGCATTACCGACCTGGTGGTAGACCTACGCTACAACGGAGGTGGTTTTGTATCAACAGCCGAATATTTAAGTAACCTTATTGCGCCGGCTGCTAAAAGTGGCTCGGTAATGTATAGCTCGTATTTTAATAGCAACTTAACAGGCTTAACAACCACGGCAGCCCGTAATGCAAGTATCCTAAAGAACCAGGTGCGTAAAGATGAAGAGACAGGCGAAGTTTATAATTACTCGCAATTTGACTATTCGGTAGCTGGCAATGCGGTTGATTTTTCGAAAACAGGCGTGCCGGTATCACTTACGCTTAGCCATGTGTTTTTTATCGTTACAGGCTCAACGGCATCTGCCAGCGAGCTTACAATAAACAACCTGCGCCCAATAATGGATGTTAAACTTATTGGTACAACCAGCTACGGCAAACCGGTTGGCTTTTTTGATATTGATATCAACAAATACCAAATGTACATCCCAGAGTTTGAAACCAAGAACTCTGCCGGGCAGGGTGGTTACTACGCTGGTATGGTACCAGGATCAACCGATTACCCGGGATTTAATTCCTCTGACGACGTGACAAAAGACTTTGGCGACCCTACAGAAAGCCTACTGTCACATGCCTTAAACTATGTAAAAACTGGCACATTTACCGTTGCAGGCCAGGTAATACAAAGTACTTCGGGGACAAAAACCATGTCGATAGACCAATCGCGCGAGGCTGGGATACAACTGGATGGCAATAAATTCCGCGGGATGGTGTTCAACAAATCGCTGAAAAGGAGATAGTTTTAAGGATAATTAAGGCAATGCGGAAGGCGTTTCGGGAAACCGGGACGCTTTTTTGTTTAGTCGGCCAGTTCGCGCAGGTCTACAGGTACTACGCGGGAGATGCCTTGCTCTACCATGGTTACGCCGTAAATAATATCGGTACAGGCAATGGTGCGCTTGTTGTGGGATATGATAATGAACTGCGACTCTTTAGAAAACTTACGGATGATGTTGTTAAACTTATCGATATTAGTATCATCCAACGGAGCATCTACCTCATCAAAAATACAGAAGGGGGCAGGCTTAAGCAGGTAAAGGGAAAAGAGTATGGCCGTGGCCGTCAGCGTTTTTTCACCGCCGGAGAGTTGGTTGATAGATAGGGGCCGTTTCCCCTTTGGCCGGGCGATGATATCTATTTCAGATTCCAGCGGGTGCGAAGGGTCGGATAGGATGAGGTCGCAGCTGTCTTCCTCGTTAAACAACGAACGGAACACCTTAATAAAATTCTCGCGCACCAGCGTAAAAGCCGACATAAACTTTTCCTTGGCAGTATCGTCAATCTCCTGTATGGTAGCCAACAGCGATGCTTTGGCTTCCGCAAGGTCTTTCTTTTGTGCCTGGATGAAGCTATGGCGTTCGCTCATCTCGTTATAAGCTTCAACCGCCATCGGGTTTATCGCGCCAAAGTCGTCCATCTGGCGTTTTAGCTTATCTGTACGTTCGCGTATATCTGCTTCGCTTTCGGTTTGGTTATCTTCGGTTTCGGGCAGGTCGGCAATATCTACATTAAACTCAACCGACAGGCGTTCTTTTAGCGCGTTCAGTTCAATTTTAAGGTTATTGCGGGCGTCCTTCAGTTCGTTCTCTATCAGTTCGGCCTGCTCTTTGTTTTTGCGCAGCTGTAGTATCTCGTTTTCGCTTTCGGTGATCTGCCCACGCCAGGTGTAGTATTCGCGTTCTGCTTCCTGGGTAGCTTTTTCGAGGTTTTCTTTTTGCTCGTACATTTCCAGCAGGCTATCGTCGCTATCGCCGGTTTGCTGCAGGTTTTCCATAATGAGGGCTTTAACCTTCTCCATTTCGGCGCTGTTGTGCATAATGCGCCCGTCGAGGTTTTCAAGTTGCGATTCGCGGTACTCCAAATCTTTCATCAAGCCCGAAACCTTATTTTGCTGCTGGTGAAAACGGATATTCTCCTGGTTATAAGCGTTGGATTGTACCGAAACAAACTCATTCAATTCGTTAAACGCTTGCTGTTTATCCAGCATCAGGTCGGCCTGTGCCTGCTTTTGCTCACGGTAATCGGCCAGGGCAGGTTGCAGTGTTTGGATCTCGAGTTTGATACCCGCAATACGGTTTGCAATATCCTGCTTGCGGTTTAGGCTGTTCTCTATAAAGGCCTGGTATTGTTCCTGCTTGGTTTTTACGGTAACCAGCTCCGTGTTCAGTTTATTAAGGTCGGCTTGCTTTTGCCTCAGCTCGTTGGCCCTGCCCGATGCTTTTAACGCTGCCAGGGTGCTTTGCAATTCCTCGCTTTGGCTTTTAAATGTACCAATGCGGCCTTCTGCCTGTTTTATCTCTTTTAGCAGGTTATCTAAATTCTTGGCACGGCCAATACGTTTCCCTTCAAACAAACCTACCGAACCACCGGCCATGGTATGGCGCGATTTATTGAACTTACCACTCTTGCCTATCAGCACCACACCATCCGGTAAGGCAAGGTTATTGATATCCTGCTCCGTATTATCGTTTACCAGGTAAACGTTTTTTAACAGATGCATACATAGGGGAGCATAGCGCGGCTCCACTTCAATAACCGATAGGGCAGGGATAGAAACCCCGGCTAAATTAATGTTAGCAACTGCCGTTTCGGCGCTGTAGTTATCCAATATAAAAAACTGCGCCCTGCCTTTGGATGAACTGCTGAGCAGGTTGATGGCCGCTATGGCCTCATCGTAATTGTTTACCACATAGTGGTTCATCAGCGGTTCCAGGTAGTTTTCTATTGCAATTCGGTATTCTTCCTTGCAAAATAAAATATCACTGAACAGGGTAATGTTTTTAGCCCAGTTGGTGTTTTTCTTCAGGAAACGGATAGATTCCGGGAAGCCCTCCAAATTATCAACCATACTTTTGGTAAGGTTGTACTCGTTTTGTTTGGCGTCCAGCTTGCGGCTATCGGCGGCAATACTTTCGGTAACGGTTTTTAGTTCAGCTTCGGTGGCCACTATCTGCTCCTGTAGCTTATTTTCCGCATCAACAGCCAGTTCGTAGTCGTTTTTTAGGGTTTCGATACGGCTATCCAGTTCGGCGACAACCTGGTTAAAATGGGAGAGTTCCACCTCTTTATTGCTGGCATCCTCCATATTGCGCAGGCTTTCCTGCTCCAACGCCTGCTGTTGTATCTTCAGGATATCGATATCTTTTTCGGTTTTATATACCTGGTTTTGCAGCCGGTTGTTTACCGAATTCAGTTCGTTCAGTTCGGTCCGCGCTTCCGTTTGCGAAAGGCGCAGATCATCCACAGCGGCCTTTAATTCGGCAACGCGGGCGGTAATAATTTGCAGGTTTTCGTCCTCCTGCATCTTCTCCTCGTTAAGGCGCTTAATGTTGTATTGAACGTGCTTGTGCTGGTTGGTATCGCGCTCCAGCTCTTCCTTTAAACGCGCTTCTTTGTCCTGCTGATGTTTTAGCTGCTCGTTTTTAATACGTTTCTCGCTTTCGTAAGCGCGTATTTTGGATACAAATTCGTTAGTGGTTTTTTGCTGCGCTGCAAGGTTTTTTTCTTTGGTAAGGCTATCCAGTTTTTGTTGTTGCAGGGCGGCTTCCAGTGTATCTATTTTGGCAGATAAGCCTGATCGTTCTACACGTTGCACCTGTTCTTTTTCCTCTATCTCGCCTAAGGTTTTGCTAAAACCGGCAATACGGAACGAGGCGAGGGAGATGCTTAGAGCTTTATATTGGTCGCGCAGGCGGTAGTAACGCTCGGTCTTTTTGGCCTGGTTCTCTAATGTTTTGAGGTTTTTTTCTATCTCGAAAAGCAGGTCTTCCACGCGCTCCAGGTCAGCCTCGGTATCTTTTAGCTTGCTGAAGGTTTGCTTTTTTCGGAGCTTGTATTTTGATATGCCCGATGCTTCCTCGAACAAGTTACGGCGCGAGCCTTCCTTGTTGTTGATGATCTCGTCTATCATCTTCAATTCGATAATAGCATACGAATCGGCGCCTACGCCGGTATCCAAAAACATATCGGTGATATCCTTTAGCCGGCACTGCACATCGTTAAGACGGTACTCGCTTTCGCCGGTACGGTACAGGCGGCGGGTGAGCGTAACCTGCGAAAAATCGGTAGGGAGTATGTTTTTGGTATTATCGAAGGTTAACGATACCTCAGCCAAATTAGCGGCTTTACGGCTTTTGGTTCCGTTGAAAATGATGTTATCCATCTTCTCCGAGCGGAGCGCCCGGGTGCTTTGCTCGCCCAAAACCCAGCGGATGGCATCTACCACGTTGCTTTTACCACAGCCATTAGGCCCCACAATAGCGGTAACACCCTCATTAAAGTTGATGGTTATTTTATCGCCAAAGCTTTTGAAACCCTTGATTTCTAATTGTGTAAGCTGCATTAAGGAAGACGTACGTATCTAAAAATTCAAACTTTTAAATTAAGAAATATAATGGATATATTTAGACTGATTTTTCAATATAACCATGAACACTTATCATGAACGAGGGCGGCCGCCATATCTTTTGGGGCTCTTAGGTTTTATACCGTTGGTTGGCGCATTTGTGGGCCTTGGACTCATGTTTTACGGCATCTTCTCATATAGGAGCAAAGCACTTACGGGTATAGGGCTTGCCTGCATTTTATTCACTGTTTTGATATATTCGTCGCTTTTTGCGTATACCGGTAGCAACGACGTGAAAAAAGGGTTTGTACCCATTGTGCACGACCAACTGAATTCGCTGGTAAAAAATATCGAATTTTTTAAGATACAATATGGCAACTATCCCGATAGCTTACCACAACTCAGCAAAGATGATGGTACGGTTTTCATAGTGGATCCTTTACAGGCAATTAGCAAATCCGAAAATCCATACTACAGGTACAAACGCGTTGGTGATGGCTATTACCTTTCTTCAAACGGCGTGGATGGCGAAGCCGGTACGCAGGATGATATTTACCCGGTGCCGCCAAAATTAAAAAACGCAAAGGTTGGTTTGCTGAAGGAGGGTTTATAAACGCCTTTGTACTTAAGATATACCACGGGTGCAGGTGCCTTGTTCATCTACCTATACGTAAATCTCCCCCTTTAAATAAGTTACCGCCTTACCCGCCATCAGCACCCTGTCGCCTTTTAATTCGCACCAAAGCTCGCCTTTGCGGGCAGATATTTGGTATGCGTGCAATTTGTCCTTACCCAGCTTATCTGCCCAGTAAGGTATTAAATTACAATGCGCCGAACCCGTAACCGGGTCCTCGGGTACGCCCGCAGCAGGGGCGAAGAATCTCGATACAAAATCAACGTCCTTGCCGGGTGCAGTAACAATCACGCCGAGGGTATCTATTTTGGCAAGGGCAGAATGATCTGGTACGATAGCTGCAACATCCTCTTCGGTTTCATAAACCAGCATATAATCGCGCGAGCGTAATACCCTTTGCGGCTTTTTACCGCCGAGGGCAGCTACCAAACCCTCCGGTGCATCCGCCGCAAAGGGCGGGCGCGAAGGGAAATCCATGGCATATTTATCGCCATCGCGTTTTACAGTCAGGGTGCCGGCTTTTACAGTATCAAAGTAAATGGTATCGCCTTCATAACCCAGTTCGGTAAAAATAATATGTGCCGAAGCAAGGGTGGCATGGCCACAAAGGTCTATCTCCAATTCGGGCGTAAACCAGCGCAACAGGTAGCCGGAATCTGTCTTTACAAAAAAAGCGGTTTCGGCCAGGTTGTTTTCTAAAGCGATCTTTTGCATCACGGCATCAGGCAGCCATTCTTCCAGCGGACATACAGCTGCCGGGTT
>NZ_CAMLOV010000012.1 GCF_946481715.1 uncultured Mucilaginibacter sp.
ATATCCGGCAACATCATGCTGATGGGTATAATGCACCGTAATTAATTGCTGAAAACTTTTAAGCAGGCACTGGCCCTGTGTTACTTTACAATCTTCGCCATATTGATCGTTATAAAGCCTGCTGAGGTATATCACCAGCACCCGCAGCCAGGAAGTAAGCATTTGATTGTGGTAGCTTCCTGCCGCGTTAAACTCCGTGTGCATTTTGCGTATTACGTCTTCAAGATAGGCGGTATCCTCCGGCGACAAAACCAATTCATGCGCATTTGCAGGGTTTTGAATGATAGGCAACTGCCGCAGCATCCTGTTTTCTTCCAGCAGTAAAAATTCTTCGGTAAAATAGGTTACCCAGCCCTGCATGGGGCATATTTCCTCTTTTAGGTGTACCTGCTGTGGTATGGTAAAGTAAAAGTGGCCAGGCTTTACTGTGTAAGGTATATCGTCTATCCAATGGCGGCTATTACCCTGCTCTACAAAGGCAAACAAATAGTAATCCTTTCGATGCGGCATTAAAAAGCCGGGATCGATAATAGCTTCAACTCCGTCGGAGCGGCGCACCTGTATCATTACAGGCTGGCCATTATTATCCAACAACGGATAATTGGTGATCACATTTTTTTCGGGAGCGGTTAATACAGGCATAGCCTAAAATTAAAAAATGGCAGTGAGTACACCGCCATTTGTAAGTAAAATATAGTTATAGCCTATAGCAGTAACGATACCGCTATAAAGCATCTTCCTGCTGTTGCAATGCCTGCGTTGCAGCAAACACCTACATCAACTCCTTATCCTTTTTAACATGGTAAGCCTTATTGGCCATATAAAACAGCAGCACCGTGGGGATAATGTAAAATAAGGCCCCACTGTATTTTATATCGGGGTAAGTGGTTATGAGTTGGTACACCAGCAATGCCAATGCAACAATGCCGCCTACGAGGTATAAATAAAAAAACTTCATCCCGGTGTTATTTTGTTGTGGCTATTTTTTTAAATATGGCGGCACCCAATGGCGGCGCGGTTACCTGCATGGAGTTTTCTTTACCATGCCATGCTTCTGCGTCCGTTTTTATCGGGTTGTAATTGATCATGCCGCTGCCCCAGTATTGCTGTTGATCAGAGTTGAATACTTCTTGCCACTCTCCCGCTGCAGGTACCCCAATACGGTAGTTTTGATGCGGAACGGGTGTCATGTTCAGTACCACAACCAAATCATTGGCAGGTTTTAAGCCTTTACGGGTGTAAACAATCACCGAATCGGCCATGTTGCTGGCATCTATCCATTCAAAACCCGTCCAATCGAAGGCTTTTTCGTAAAGTGCCGGCTCCGATTTGTATAGGGCATTTATAGCTTTCACCGCTTCTTTTATACCCTGGTGGCTGGTGTGCTCCAGCAGGTGCCAATCTAACGAACGTTCGAAGCTCCACTCGCCTACCTGCCCAAACTCGGCACCCATAAACAGCAATTTGGTGCCGGGATGGGTAAACATAAAGCTGTACAACAGGCGCAGGTTGGCAAACTTCTGCCAGTCGTCGCCCGGCATTTTGGTTAGCATACTGCCTTTGCCATAAACCACCTCGTCGTGCGAGAAAGGCAGCATAAAATTCTCGGTAAAGGCATATACCATTCCAAAGGTTAGCTGGTCCTGGTGGTATTTGCGGTGTATCGGGTCGTGCTGGAAGTAGTCAAGTGTATCGTGCATCCAGCCCATCATCCACTTCATACCAAAGCCAAGCCCGCCGGTATAAACCGGGCGGCTAACACCAGCAAATGAGGTTGATTCCTCCGCGATGGTTTGCACATCAGGGAAGTTGCTGTAAACAGCGGTATTAAATTCTTTTAAGAAGGATATCGCTTCTAAATTCTCGTTACCTCCAAAAACATTTGGCTCCCATTCGCCATGGTTGCGCGAGTAATCGAGGTAAAGCATTGATGCAACGGCATCTACGCGCAACCCGTCGATATGATAGCGCTCCAGCCAGAACAGGGCATTGCTTATTAAAAATGCGCGTACCTCGTTGCGGCCGTAGTTAAATATGTACGATTTCCAATCCGGGTGGAAGCCCTTGCGCAGGTCTTCGTGTTCGTAAAGGTGTGTCCCGTCGAAATTGTAAAGTCCGTGTGCATCGCCGGGAAAGTGCGAGGGTACCCAGTCTAATATTACGCCGATACCGTTGGCGTGGAATTGCTCCACCAGGTACATAAGGTCCTGCGGGGTGCCGTATCGGCAGGATGCCGCGAAGAAACCGGTTATCTGGTAGCCCCAGCTTGGGTAGTACGGGTGCTCCATTATCGGCATAAACTCTACGTGCGTAAAGCCCATTTCCTTTACGTAAGGCACTAATTTTTCTGCCAGCTGGCGATAGGATAAAAATTCATCCGGGCTTTCGGGGCTGCGTGCCCAGGAGCCAATGTGCATCTCGTAAACCGAGTATGGTTTATCTAAAGCGGTATACTGGTAACGGTTGGCCATCCAGTCCTGGTCTTTCCATTCGTAAAAAGTATCAGCCACAATAGATGCCGTATGCGGAGGCAACTCCCAGCGCAGAGCGAATGGGTCGCTTTTTTCCAGCTCGGCGCCGTTGTGCGATTTGATGAAATATTTATAGGTTTCGCCAACGCCTACATTTGGTATCCAGCCTTCCCAAATGCCCGAAGCGTCCCAACGGTAATTGAGTTGGTGCGAGCCGCGGTTCCAGCCGTTAAAATTGCCTATTACGGCAACATACTGGGCGTTTGGTGCCCAAACAGCAAAATAGGTCCCCACAACACCCTTGTATTCCAGCACGTGCGAGCCAAATTTTTCGTAAAGTTTAAAGTGTTTACCGCCTTTAAACAGGTCGATGTCAAAATCGGTAAAACGGCTATAGGGTTCAACTGCCTTTATTTCGGTATTGGCAGTAGCGTTTACAATGGTTTCCATTTTGGTTTTGGCTACCAGTTTTTTTGCGGGCTTTTCAGCGGGTTCAGTTGTTTTTTTTGCCGCTGTTTTCGGCTTTTTTACTACCGGCTCTTCAGCTTCGGGAAATATTTTAGAGGCTTCGGCTTTTTTTGAGGCTTTTGGTTTAGCCGCTTTTATGGGTTTCGATTCGGATAATTCGGCACCGGTAATTTCTTTTTTCTTTGCCATAGTCGGGTAGCGCCCTTAAGCACTTAGGTTAGTTGGTTGCAGGGATAATTCCTGTTGTTCAAATATATAATTATTGAACATACATTAGCAGTAGTTGTTTATTTAAAACAAAAAAGAGAGTCAAATGAAGATGATTTAACCGCAGAGGGCACAGCGTAAGCGCAGAGAGGCACAGAGATGGTATTCCTGATGTTTATTTACTACCCGCACCCCTATTTACTATATACCCACCCACAATAGAAACCGGCGCAAAAATAAACATGGCGAAGAGTTGCGTCCAGTGGCTACCGCCGGATAATGCCATAGAAATACCCGCAAAGGCAAACATCATAGCAGCCAGTATAAAATTTAACCCAAGCGTATTTTGCCTGGCGATGAGTTGCACTACTGCCCCTGCCAATATGGAAAAAAATACGCCGTAAGCTATGGTTACCAACTTAAAATTAAACGGCGCATCCTGGTGCGGATGATGGTGTGTTAAATTGAACAACAAAACCGAACTGATGGCAAACACCAGGTAACCCACAACAACCGATAAGATTTTTTTGAGCATTTCGTTTTTTTTTCTTCAAATATGGCGGATATTTTAATAGGGTGTTTGTTGAAAGTTGCGATTTGTGTGCGAATCATAACTATCAAACCCCGGCTTAACAACTCGTCATGCTGAATTTATTTCAGCACCCCATATGCAAAGCCTGCAATATGCAAAGCGGATAAGTAGAGTGGTTACCTGTCTCGTGGGGTCCTGAAACAAGTTCAGGATGACGTTGTTATTGTTTCAATGCTTATAACGTTACCAAAAAAGGCCCCTTTCGGGGCCTTTTGCTATTTCAATATCTCTATCTGCTTAAAGTTTTTACTAAACTTAAACTCGTAGGTTTTATCGGAGTTTACCGATACCTCTTTTATCTCCTTGCCATCGGCTATGATTTTTGATGGTTTAAACGGCAAGCCGTTTATTTTGATGTGGTAGCCTTCGTAGCGCGGGGTGTATAAACCTTCCATGCTTTGTTTTATGCGGAGCGATTTGGCGGTTCCGTTTACGATGAATTTTTTCTCTAAATAGATATCCTGCTCGTAAGCAAAGGTTTCGCCATAATCTTCAAACAGGAAGGAGTTCACCTCGTAATCGCTGTAATAGATGTTCAGTTTCACTTCTTCTATCGGCTTTTCGCTGGTGTACTGCATTACCGGGTATTCCGGTATTACCGAACCTGCCTTTACAAACATCGGCATAGTATCAATCGGTGTTGCAACGTGTACTTCCTGCCCGCCTTCTACCATTTCCAGGCTCCAAAAGTGGTACCATTTGCCTTTCGGCAGGTACACCTTGCGGCTGGTTTGGCCGGGTTCTAATACCGGGCAAATAAGTATTTTGTCGCCATAGGTAAACTCGTCCTGCCTGAAATGGTTGGCTAACGTTTCCTGCTCGTGCATTACCACAGGCCTCAATATCGGGAAGCCGTAACGGTGGTGCTCCCAAAATGCCGAATATAGGTAAGGCAGCAGTTTATACCGTAATTCTATAAATTTACGGTTGATAGTAGTAAATGGTTCGCCAAAGCTCCATGGTTCGCGCTCTTTGGTATCACCGGCAGAGTGTGCACGCATAAAAGGCGAGAATGTGCCCATTTGTATCCAGCGGGTAAACAGTTCGCCATCGGGCTCGCCGCTAAAACCGCCAATATCTGTCCCGCAGAAAGATATGCCCGATACTGATAATCGCTGCAACTGCACGTTACCAATTTTTAGGTGTTCCCACGATGCTACGTTATCACCCGTCCAAACCGAGGAGTAACGCTGTACGCCTGCATAGCCTGCGCGGGTGATAGTGAACGGGCGCTTGTTCTTCAGTTGCTTGCGCAAGCCCTCGTAGGTAGCGCGTACCATTTGCATACCGTAAACGTTATGCGCCTTGCGGTGGCTGCCACGGAAACCATCGTATTGGTGGCGCACATCATCAGGGAAGGTACCCGAGCCAAACACGGCGGGCTCGTTCATATCGTTCCAAACGCCTGCTACGCCAAGGTCAACCAGTTCGTCAAACAAACCGCCCCACCAGGTACGTACTTCGGGGTTAGTAAAATCTGGGAACTGGCAACGGCCCGGCCATACGTGGCCTTCCATAAAGTAATCATCGCTGCGGCGGCAAAAATATCGGTTCTCCTTGCCCTCTTTAAATACCGAGTAATTATCGTCCACACGGATGCCCGGGTCGATGATCACAACTGTTTTAAAACCGTTGGCGGCAAGGTCCGCAATCATTTTACGCGGATCGGGGAAGTATTTTTTGTTCCAGGTGAAGCAGCGGTAGCCGTCCATATAATCAATATCCAAATAGATACCATCGCATGGGATCTTATTCTGGCGGAAACCGTTGGCTATCACCCTTACTTTATTTTCGGGATAGTAGCTCCAGCGGCATTGGTGGTAGCCCAGCGCCCAAAGCGGCGGCATAGGGTGTGTACCTGTTAGTATATGGTAATTCTTCACCACGTCCATCATGTGCGGCCCGTGGATGTAGTAGTATTGCAGTTCGCCCCCATCGGCCCAAAAACTGGTTTTGGTAGGGTCTTCCCCACCAAAATCGAAATGTGCCTTAAAGGTGTTATCAAAAAATATACCGCTGGCGATGCCATCGTTTACGCTGATATAAAAAGGGATAGAGCGGTACAGCGGGTCCTGGTTCCAACCGTACGAGTAAGCATCGGTGTTCCAATTTTTTAAGCGCTTTCCGCGGAGGTTAAACTCGGTTGCCTTATCGCCCAGCCCGAAAAAGCTCTCTTCGGGCGCACAGGTTTTGGTGCAAAACACGTAGTAACCACCAAATTTTACGTTTTCTTCCCAGTGCATCGGCGCAGCATCACTGCTGGTGACGATACCATTGCTATCCGAAAACGAGATAAAGAAATCCTGCTTGCGTATATGGCAGTTTACCGCCTCGGTAGATACTTTAAACTCCAGGTCGGTTTCCGCGAGGCTAAACTTAACCTGTTTGGTTGGCAGTTCGGGTACGGCATAGCTAAATTCATCCAAAAAAACGCTGTGCGGGGCCAGGCGTATCCGTATGATCTCTTTGGTAACAATGGTAACTTCTACACTTGCATCGCCATCGGTAAAAAAGAATTTATTGCCTTTTTGCTCTGCATGGTTGGGTACGCCCAGGTATTTTTTTACGATGGGTTTTATACCATCTGCGGGGTTATTTAAGTGGTGGAACTCCTCATCGTCCACAATCATATTTTCCTCTGCAACGAGTAATCTGGCCGTTAGTAGTTCGGGGTTCGGGTCAGGTACATTTTCTTTCATAAAACTTTAAAGTTCAAGCCACTTTGTTAATTATTACTTAAACAAAGTGTACAAATTACATCAGCTAACAATCTTATCAGCTAATAAACGATTTATTACTGAATATTCAAGCCATAATTGAGCCAAAGTGTCAAATAGACAATATCATTTTAAAAATTCAAGAGCAATCCGCTTGTAGATTTTATATCTATATCCACGCCTGATGCTATATCAGCTGTTTTAAAGGTGGTTTTTGTTAATAAATCTGTAAAATTGGTATTTCCGTTCAAGTTAAATTGGTTTAGCAGATCAGCAGGGATATTTACACGGATGCTTTTTTCGGCACGGTTAAAATTCACCAGCACCAAAACCCGTTGTGTATCAGTATATCGCATATATATATACAATTTGGTATCGAAGCCGGGCTGGTGTTCGTTAGCTATCATCAGCTCATAAAATTGGCCAGTGCGCAGGGCTGCGTTATTTTTCACCGTATTGAGCAGGTCGCTGTAAAATCTCCGTAGTGCCAGTTGTTGTACCGACAGGCCGCCCCCATCAAACCGGGAATTATTTACCCATTTTTGATGCTCGGGCACGCCCCAGTAATCAAATATGGTGGTACGCCCATCGTCGCCGCTAAAGCCTTGCTCGCCCAACGCAGGCTCGCCTACCTCCTGCCCGCTGTATATCATCACCGGCCCATCGGCCAAAGTAGCGCTCACGATCATACCCGGGACCGCGTACCAGGCATCGCCGGCGAAGTATTGGCTGGCAATGCGCTGCTCATCGTGGTTTTCCATAAAACGAATCATGTGCCGGTCGATGCCTTTACAATGGGTGTTCCACACGGCATTGATATCCCAGGCAGACGACCATTCATCATTACAGGTAAGCTTGCGGATGGCATCGTACAACCCCACCTTATCGTACAGGTAATCGAACCCGCCGTTGTGGATATAATTGTAGTACTGGTTTTTATCGTAAGCCTCGCCAATAAAAATAAGCTCAGGATGGCTAACCTTCAGTTTCGGGATAATCCATGCCCAAAACTCTACAGGCACCATCTCTATCATATCGCAACGAAAGCCATCTACCCCCATCTCCGCCCAATAGGTTAGGATATGGTGCATTTTATACCATAGCGGCGGCACGTGCCCGAAATAGGTTTTATTGCCATCGAGGTAGTAAACGCCGTAATTGAGTTTGATAGTCTCAAACCAGTCGTTTATGGATGGAGACGCGCTAAATACATCATTGCCGGTTGCTTTGGCGGGGTATTCTTCAAAATGCCCATCTTTTAGTGGCGATACAAATTCATCTCCGCCGGGGTTATAGCCCGCAGGTACCTTAAAATGCTGCCCGGGGATATAGTAAAAATCATTTTCGTGCGTAAAATCTTTGGTGCGGTCATCGTCTTCCCCAAAATCGCGTACGGCTTTCGGGCGCATGTCTGATGCATAGGTGCGCGCCACATGGTTGGGCACAAAATCGATAATAACCTTAAGCCCGTTGAGGTGGGTGCGGATAACCAGGTCCTGGAACTCGTTGAAGCGGTTGTTTACATCTACAGCGAGGTCGGGCGCCACATCGTAATAATCCTTAATGGCATAGGGCGAGCCTGCGCGGCCTTTTACCACATCGGGGTCATCGGTTTTGATGCCATAGGCGGAGTGGTCCGTCATGGTGGCGTGTTCTATCACACCTGTGTACCAAACATGGCTAAAGCCCATTTTACTGAGTTCTATCAGTGCCTTATCGGTAATATGGTTGAACTTACCGCAGCCGTTCTCTTCTATAGAACCATGCACCTTATTAGTGGTATTGGTGTTGCCGAAAAGACGCGGAAGCAGTTGGTAGATGATTAATTTATGATCGGGGTTGGATGATTGCATGTATGATTAAAACTTTATTGACCGTATTATATTCTAACTTAGCGTTAAATGAAAAAGCATTCCCTCCTTATCATAAGCCTTTTTGTATTGCTGTCTGGAATAAGCATGTTCATTTTTGGTGGCTCTATGTTTAGCTACCACGGGCCACCCCTAAGCAATTTTGTGAGCCACGTTGCAGAATACTCATTCTTGTTTTGCTTGCCTACAATTCTTTTAGGGCTTGCATTGTTAATATTTTATTTCAGGATGAGAGATTAAGATTTTATAAAAACTTCACTTTTCGCTTCAACAAATTGGCTTTCTCCCTTAAGTATTACAATTACCGCAGTATCATATAAATTCTTCACCGTGATACCTTCCTTCGTTATCGTGATATTCAGCAAATTACCGCGGAAACCGATTTGAAAAGACAGCGCCTTCCATTCCTCCGGCAGCAAGGGATTAAAGGACAGCATCCCATCCTTTACCCGCATCCCGCCAAAGCCTTCCACAACCGACATCCAGGTACCGGCCATGGAGGTGATATGGCAACCGTCCTCGGTATCGTTGTTATAATCGTCTATATCTAATCGGGATGTGCGGAGGTAAAACTGGTAGGCGCGCTCCACATCGCCAAGCTTGGCGGCTAATATAGCGTGTACGCAGGGCGAGAGCGATGACTCGTGTACCGTCCTCGGTTCGTAAAAATCATAATTGAGGCGGATGGTTTCCAGATCATAATCCTCCTCAAAAAAGTAGAGACCCTGCAACACATCTGCCTGTTTAATAAATACCGAACGCAATATCCTGTCCCAGCTCCATTTTTGAACCAGCGGTCGCTCGGAAGCAGGCAAATCGTTTACTAAAATTTGTTCTTTATCCAGGTAGCCATCCTGCTGCAAGTATATCCCCAGCTTCTCATCCTGCGGGAAGTACATTTTGGCTATAATATCGGTAAAGCGCCCGGTTTCGGTGGCTTCGTCAAAGGCAATTTTGACAACAAGCGCATCGTATTTGGCATTATCCGCATGCTTTACCTTGCCGATAACCTCCAACGTATATTTCATACACCAAACCGCAATAGTACTGGTGTACCAGTTGTTGTTTACGTTGTTCTCATACTCGTTTGGTCCGGTAACGCCAAGCATTACGTATTGCCCCTTATCTGCCGACCAGGTGATCCTTTGCGACCAGAAACGCGAAATGGCGATGAGCACTTCCAGTCCGTAATCATTTAAATAAGCCTCATCGCCTGTGTAGCGTACATAATTGTAAATAGCAAAGGCGATAGCACCGTTGCGATGGATCTCCTCAAAAGTTATCTCCCATTCATTGTGGCACTCGGTGCCATCCATGGTAACCATGGGGTAAAGCGCCGCGCCGTTTTTAAAGCCAAGCAGTTTTGCATTCTCGATAGCCTTACCTAATTGCTTGTAGCGGTACAGCAGCAGGTTGCGGGCGACTTTTTGCTCGGCGGTAGCCAAATAAAAAGGCACACAATAGGCTTCGGTATCCCAGTAGGTACTGCCGCCATACTTTTCGCCGGTGAAGCCCTTGGGGCCGATGTTCAACCTATCGTCCTCGCCCGTATAAGTTTGGTTTAATTGGAATATGTTAAAGCGGATGCCCTGCTGTGCTTTGGCATCGCCCTCTATAATAATATCGTTATGTTTCCATTTCCCGGCCCAAGCCGCGGCTTGTTCGGCCAGCATCGTGTCGAAACCTTTGGTGCTTATGCTGGCGAGTAATGCAGCAGAACGTCCTTCCATCGCTGCGGGTTTGTAATTTTGGGAGGAAAGGTTAGCGGCATATTTCACCAGGGCGAGGGGTTCCCCCTGTCTGGCTTCAACTTTTATTTCGGCGGCAATATATTTTTCTTTGATAATAGGTACGGAATTTACCTCGATCTCGTGATTGCCGCGCAAAAGTGTGCACTGCATGCGGGTAAGAACTTCAAAACCTGTTTTTTTTGTACGCAGGTGCACAAAACCACTCATATTTGTACATTTTGTTTGTACTTCATCCCAAAATTTCTCGTCGTAGTTAGAGTCCTTGTTGGCAACGTCGCCATCGATAAAAGGCGTAAGTGTTATAGTACCATCAAAATTCAGCGGGGTAATGGTGTATTTAATAGCGCCGCATTCATCATCAGCCATGCTGCAAAATCGGGTAGCCTCCACAACAACTTCGTGGCCATTTTTCGTTCTGGCTCTAAATCTACGGTGCAAGTACCCCTCTTTCATGTTCAACTCACGGCTAAATTCACTAACCTCGCATTTAGCCAGGTCAAGTTGCTCATCGCCTATCCAAACATCTATCCCTATCCAGTTAGCAGCGTTAAGCACCTTGGCGAAATACTCGGGATACCCATTCTTCCACCATCCTACACGGGTTTTGTCGGGGTAGTATACACCGGCCACGTAGTTGCCCTGCAGGGTTTCGCCGCTGTAAGCTTCCTCAAAGTTGGCGCGCTGCCCCATACGGCCGTTGCCGAGGCTAAAAACGCTTTCGGCAACCTTGTTGTAATGCGGGTCGAAACCTTCTTCTATGATCTTCCACTCGTCAACTTTAAAATAATCCTTCATAAATGGCGCCTTGTATTACAGCTGCGCTAAAATAATATAAACATTTATTTACCTTGCATCACCTGCTATGAAAAACACTGTTTTAATTATTGGTGCCGGTGCTGCCGGGCTAATGGCTGCTTATGCTTTGGCTAAAGCAGGCAAAAAAGTTATTGTGCTGGAGGCCCGCAACCGAACGGGCGGCCGCATCTATACCCTAAGCGATGAATCCTTTTTTAAACATACCGAGCTTGGTGCCGAATTTATCCATGGCGATCTGCCGGCTACGCTCAAGCTGTTAAATGAAGCCAACATCCACTACCGCTCTGCCAATGCCGAGATGTGGCAGTTTAAGGATGGCAAGTTTCTGGAGAACAGTATGGTGATTGAGGATTGGGGTTTGCTGTTAAAACGCCTGAACGAACTGCAAGAGGACGCCAACATTTACGATTTCCTGCAAAAAGAATTTCCTGGTGATAGATACCATGAGCTGCGCGATGGCGTGTGGAAATATGTAAGTGGCTATGATACCGCCGACCCGCGCGATGCCAGCGCCTTTGCCCTGCGTAATGAGTGGCAGCATGAAGAGATGGATGCCCAGCACCGCATAGAAGGTGGCTATTGCCGAATGATAGGCTACTTAGCTGCCGAATGTAAATCGAAAGGCGGAAAGATATTTTTGAACGCAGCAGTGAAAGATATATATTGGAAAGCCGGAGAAGTAACCGCTGTAACTACCGATGACACCGAATACAAGGCAAGCAAACTGCTGATAGCAATGCCATTGGGCGTCTTAAAAGCAAAGCCGGGCGAGCAGTGTGCGATCTGTTTCCTACCAGAGATTCCGAAGCACAGCACTGCAATACAGCAAATGGGCTTTGGTTCTGTTATCAAAATATTGTTCGAATTCAGCCAGCCCTTTTGGCTGGTCGGCAAAACTGAACACATAGCCGGTAAAAACATTGATGAGATGGGCTACTTGTTTTCGGACGAGGAAATACCCACCTGGTGGACGCAAGCACCCGATAGATCGAATGTACTAACCGGCTGGATAGGTGGCCCGGCGGCGGCAGAAAAAGCAACCTTATCCGAGGAAACAATAGCCGAACAAGGCTTACAATCATTAGCTAATATTTTTAAGCGGGATATTCAGGAGTTAAAAGATAAACTGGTAGCCCGCCGAATTATGAACTGGACCGCCGACCCGTTTACCCGTGGCTCTTACGGATATGATACTGTGGAAGCGCCTGAAGCAAGGAAAGTGTTAAATACACCTATTGAAAACACCATCTACTTCTGTGGCGAGTACCTATACAATGGCACCGCCATGGGCACAGTAGAAGCAGCTTTAAGCAGCGCAGCAGATATGGTGAAAAAGATGGTAAAGAAATAAATACGAATGATGAACCCCAAACCACTTACGGTAATAAACCTAAAAGATGCAACAGCAACCGAGGAGGCCTACAAGAACTTTCCCCTGGCTTTTGTTAACAACCACGTAATCCGCGCCAGCGTGATGACGGAGGGTTTTTACTGGCATTACCACCCAAATTCCGACGAAACCTTTTTGGTGACGGAAGGCTGCCTGATGATAGACCTTGAAGATAAAACGGTGGAATTGCAGGCTGGCGAATTATTTACCCTCCCAAAAAACGTAGTGCACCGCACGCGGCCAAAGGGCGGACGATCTGTGAATATCACTTTTGAGCTTGCTGATATGGAAACGGTGAAAGTGGCGCGGTAGTGTCAGAAAAGTTAATTATTTGATTGTAACCCTACTAAGGTGCAATCCTTAAAGCGCGTCTTTCTTTTCGGCAGCTATTTCTAAATCCACAGCATCCGGCGTCATATTATCCTGCACAGCGGATGCGTTTTTCTCGTACTGCAAATTGATGTAGATAGGAAAGTGGTCTGAATCAAAATTGGATAGCCGTTTCATCCCCTTGAGTTTAAAGTCGGTAGAAATAAAGGCGTGGTCTAATGGGAACCGTATAATAGGGTAATGGGCATGGAACGAATTGTAAAATCCCCTGCCCCGCCGGGGGTCAATCAAACCACTCATCTTAAGGAATAATTCGGTGGTGTAACTCCAGGCCACATCGTTCAAATCGCCTATTACTATCACCGGTAAATCGGATGCTTTGGCTAAATCAGCAACAAGTAGCAGCTCTTTATCGCGTTCGGTAGAACGCGGATTTTCGTTGGGCACAGGCGGAGTTGGGTGTACAGCAAACAGCTTTACTTTAACGCCGCTCTCTAACACCATCACTGTATGGATAGAAGGGATATCGTCCTCCACCATATATTTTACCTCTGCGTCTTCCAGCTTAAGTTTAGAGTATAAAAGCATTCCGTACGTGTTTTCGAGCGGCACCTTTACCTCGTAGGGATAATTTTTTGCGAGTTCACTGGTCTCGTCGTCCCACCGTTTATTCGTCTCTAGCAGTAATACCACGTCCGGTTCGTACCTCGCAATTTCTTTAAGGCAACCTTTGGCGTTAGTATTATCCTGAAACACATTGGCTATCATAATGCAAAGGGACTGGCCCGGAATATCCGCAGTTGCTTTCATCACCTGCTTTCTGCCCAGTAGTGTAAATGGAATTATCTGTGCCGATAGGTAAATTATATTAGTCAAAAGCAAGGCCAAAAAAGCATAAAATATAACGGCGCTACCGGTAAAGAAACACACAAATAATATTAAGCAAACAACCGATAAAACCAATTTTTGCAGTCGCGGGTAATCAAACACCCGGAAGATCCAGTACTGGTTTTTTATAATGGAAAGCAAAGTGAAGCAGAGCAATAAAGTTGAAAATATGAGCAGGGCAATATTCATCGGTATAAGGCGCTTGAGATTTAAAGCGCGTAAATATATCATTATAAAATCAGCGTAAAAATACGTGTGGCCTACATGGAGATTGCGTTCAGCTCAGGAGCCTCGTATAATGCCCTTAAAAATTATTTCAATTTATAGGTTCAATTATTTAGCTATCTTGGGAATTCAACCCCTATATGACCGTTTCGCAGTTAAACAGGCTAAATTATTTAAATATTGCAGCTATGCTGCTGGCATCGTTCCTGGCTATCGTTGTTCCGTTCGAATTGGTTTTACTTTCATACGCAATTTTAGGCCCCGCACACTATTTAACCGAAATTTCCTGGCTAAGCGGAAAGCAATTTTTCACCTTAAAAAAGTATGACTATTTACCCGTTTTGGCGGTAATTGTTATCTGTTTCATTTTCCGGCTGCCATTCGTAAAAATAGTGTATTACACTTTTGGTTTATCCATTATCCTGCAAACAATAAACGGCAACCAATTAAGGGCCGTCGCATTTATTTTGCTTGTAGCTGCAGGCAACGTACTCCTGGGCAACAATTTTTGGCGGACTATTTTTGGCGTGTACATCCCTACACTTATTCATGTTTATGTGTTTACCGGGGCATTTTTATTATTCGGCGCGTTAAAAAACAAAGTTACTTCGGGCTACGTTGCTGTCTTTTTCTTTTTGCTTTGCCCGGTTTTACTTTGTGTTTTGTTTACTTCTGTTAACACACATCCAACACCCTGGGCCATGAGTAACTACGGGCATTTTGGGCGACTGAATAAAATAAGCCTGCGCAACCAGTCGCTTAGCATATTTACCGACAGGGCAAGTATCCTTTTTACACGTGTAATTGCATTTGCCTACACCTATCATTATATAAATTGGTTTACCAAAACAGAAATGATTGGCTGGCACCGCATCTCTATACCCAGGGTGGTTATCATCGGCGCAGTTTGGATAGCGTCCATCGCGTTATATTTTTACGACTATCGACTAGGCCTTAGCTGGCTATTTATATTAAGCTTTGGCCATGTAGTTTTAGAATTTCCGCTGAATCAGCGCAGCTTCATTGGCATCGGCAGGGAATTAAAAAGAAGGGTGACCGGGTAATATTTGTACCCCAACATGAAAATGATGAAACAAAACGGAATTAAGAGATAATATGATCAAATTGCGTAAGCTGTTTAAAGCGCCGTTCGTTTAGTTTCCATAAGAAAAGGTAGCAAAACGAAGCTATCAGCCAGCCAACAAGGTAAGCGCCGCCGGTAACCAAAAACATATAAGAGGGTTCGGCAAAAAGGGTTTGTACACCATATACAGAGATAGCAATTAAACATAAAAGCAAAGCTATTATCCCTCCCTGCACAACACCGCCATCAAAAAGGCAAAAACTTAGCCTTCCTTCGGCGCGGGTTTGCTCCCATTTTTTTACGAAACGGATATTGTCCGCATCTTCCTCGGTAAGTCCACGTGCTTTTAGCCGATTAATTTCAAAAAGCTTAGCATCTGAATGATAATAATCACGTGCACAGGCAAGGAAGAAGAAAAAAAAAAAGGATGGTCCTAAGTAATAAGCAAGAACCGCATATATAACAAGCGAAATAACGAAGCTTTTGCTGTAATAGCGCCAGTATTGCTTCATTAACTCCCTTTTCATTGCAACGAATTTTACGCCCCCTGCCCTGCCAGCAGATACAGCACTGCCATACGGATGGCTACGCCGTTCTCCACCTGATCCAGGATGATGGATTGTTTGCTGTCGGCCACATCGCTGGTTATTTCAACGCCCCGGTTTATAGGGCCCGGATGCATAATGGTAATTTCTTTATCCAGCGAATCGAGTATCTGTTTATTTAATCCATAAAGCATGGTATACTCCCTTTGAGAAGGGAAGTATTTAATATCCTGGCGTTCCAGTTGTATGCGCAGCATATTGGCCACATCGCACCAGTTAAGCGCTTTAACCAGGTTATGCTCAACCAATACGCCCAACGAACGTATGTATTTAGGAATGAGCGTTGTTGGTCCGCAAACCATTACCTCGGCACCTAATTGTTTAAGGCAAAGAATGTTGGACAGCGCCACGCGCGAGTGAAGAATATCACCTACAATAACCACCTTTTTACCCGCTACTTCGCCGTAACGTTCGCGGATAGAGAAAGCATCCAGCAGGGCTTGCGTGGGGTGTTCATGTGCACCGTCGCCGGCGTTTACTATCTGGGCTTTTACATGCTTGGCCAAAAACACGCCTGCCCCGGCATACGGGTGGCGCATTACTACCATATCCACCTTCATGGCCAGTATGTTATTTACCGTATCCACCAATGTCTCGCCTTTGCTTACCGATGAGGACGATGCGGAGAAATTCACCACATCGGCCGAAAGCCTTTTCTCGGCCAGTTCAAACGATAAGCGGGTGCGGGTGGAATTTTCAAAGAAAATATTGGCAATAGTAACGTCCCGCAGTGATGGCACTTTTTTGATGGGGCGGTTCAGCACCGTTTTAAAATTGTCAGCTGTTTCAAATATCTGTTCGATATCTGAAAGGTTTAAATCCTTTATCCCAAGTAAGTGACGGGTACTTAATGCCATGTAGTTAAATATCGAATAATGAACTCCGAATGTCGAATGATGAAGTGAAAAAATGTCCGCCGCTATTTAACAATATTCTTTTTAGCAGTATCTATTCTTCTAACAAATATTGCCACCAGCTGATTGCATTCATCTTTCACAGGCATCACCTTATCCAAATCGTATAACGCTTTTCTTTCTATTATTTTAAGTGAGATCAACGACTCTCTTAACTCTTTTAGAATGATTTTCATTTTGTGTATGAAATCATTCCGCGATTCAGCCGATTGTGCTTCGCCGTAGTTTAAAGCGGGCGAACAGCCCGATCTTACTAATTGTCCGGCGATATAGTTACCAAGCCGCGTGGGCAGGCAACTTCTCAACAACATCAGCAACCATAACAGCAAAATCAATCAGCCTTTCTTCTAAATCATATTTGCTATTGGCCATTATTATATTCCTTCATTCTCTTTCAACACTTCATCATTCGGCATTCGATATTCGGTGTTCGGTGTTCGGTATTATTCGTTCATTCTCTTCCAACACTTCATCATTCGGCGTTCGATATTATTCTTTAACCTCCGATACCAGCACAATCCTATCCTCGCCATCGGTTTCTTTCCAACTCACCACTACTTTTTGCGATGCGATGGAATCTACTTCTATGCCCACATAATCGGGTGCTACGGGTATGTGGCGCGAGTAGCGGCGGTCTACCAGTGCCAGCAGCTCCACCTTTTCGGGCCTCCCAAATGCCTGCATGGCATCCATAGCAGCTCGAATGGTGCGGCCGGTCCACAGCACATCATCCATCATGATCACTTTTTTGCCTTCAATTATAAAATCTATCTTGGTTTGATTAGGTACCAGTTGCGTCTCCCTGCGGCGGAAATCGTCGCGGTAAAAGGTGATATCCAGGTCGCCCTGTAGTATATTGCTTTCGGGAAGTATCTTTCTTAATTCTTCGGCAACGCGGTAGGCCAAATAAACGCCGCGTGGTTGTATGCCTATCAATACCGAACCGGAAAAATCGTTGTGATTTTCAATTAACTGACGACATAAACGCTGTATAGTAATTTGAAATTTCTGACCGTCGAGCAGCGTTAAGTTTTGCATCGTTTGGGTGGATTTGGGCAAAAGTAGTAAATAGTTTTGAGTTTTGGGTGATGAATTATTTTGCATGCAATCCGTAAAGCCGCCATTTTTTGTAGAGGTGCAATACTTTGCACCTCGCACATGCAAAGCAAAAAACACATGCTTGTTACATTATCCTTATCAATTTATATTTATCTTCATCCGTTTTTAAATTGTCACAATAAAACATTACATGAAATTTTTTTATAAACTTTCGCTGGTTGCCGCACTTGCCTGCACAGCCACTGCTCCGGTTTTTTCGCAAACGGAAATTACCGAAAAACTCCCTACAGATTACCTTAGCAAAGAGTTCCACGCCGGCAGGCGCCAGGCCCTACGCGATAAAATGCCTGCTAATTCAGTAGCGGTTATATTCGCTTTCCCGGAGGAGGTTTTTTCTAATGACGTGAACTACGTGTTCCATCAAAACCCCGACTTGTATTATTTTTCGGGCTATAAAGAAGCCAACTCCATGCTGCTGATATTTAAAGATATGCAGGGCAGCGGCGCTGATGCTTACAACGAAGTAATTTTTGTGCAGAAACGCGACCCCGCACAAGAGCAATGGACTGGTAAAAGGCTTGGCGTAGAAGGCGCTAAAGGCAAGCTTGGTTTTAAGGCTGCTTTTGTTGGATCGGAGTTTGCCACCTTCCCCATCGATTTTAAAAAATTCAGCACCATTTTGTATGACGGTATCCCCGGGGATGTGGGTGCAAGTATAGCCAAAGGCAGCCTGAGCGACCTGGTAAATACTTTTAAAACAAAAGCGGAAATAAAGGATATGGATAAGGGCTTAATGAGCGACCTAAGCCTGATAGCGCAACGCGGCACCCCAAAAAATATCGACCGTATAATGGCTTACCTAAAACCCAAAATGGACCAGGAGGCTTATAAAAACAACGCACTATTGCAGCAGTTGGTTGCCAAGCCCGATTCTGCAAGCCTGATGGATTTTAAAGCCAAAATAGGCGGCACTATGGGCGGTATGGTACAATATGATGATGCAGTAATGCAATTGCGCGGCATAAAAACGCCCGAAGAACTTGTGCTGTTAAAAAAATCGGTGCAGATAAGCAGCCTTGCCCACGCCGAAGCCATGCGCGCCGTAACGCCGCAAATGAGCGAGCGCGAACTGGAAGGCATTATGCTATACGTGCATAAAAAATATGGTGCCGAAGATGAGGGTTATCCGCCAATTGTAGGCGCCGGCGGCAACGGTTGTATTTTACATTACGAAGAAAATGAAGCCACCGCCGTTCAAAACCAGTTGGTGCTAATGGATGTGGGTGCCGAATATCATGGCTACTCTGCCGATGTTACCCGCACTTTCCCGGCAAACGGCAAGTTTACCGAGGCGCAAAAGGCTATTTACCAATTAGTTTACGATGCACAGGAAGCTGTGTTCCCCCTTTGCAAGGAGGGTGTGCCATACGCACAGCTGGAAGCAAAAACAGGAGAAGTGCTTGCTGCCGGGTTAATAAAGCTTGGCATTATAAAAGACCAAAAAGAATTGCGCACCTACTACCCTCACGGTGTATCGCACCATTTAGGGCTTGACGTGCACGACAAAGGCGGCTACGGCGGCGAGCTAAAGGCGGGCATGGTGATCACTATAGAACCGGGCATTTACATCCCTGCCGGCAGCCCATGCGATAAAAAATGGTGGAACATTGGCGTACGAATAGAAGACGACATCCAAATAGGTAAAGACAAAGGTATTAACCTATCGGTTGATGCGCCGCGTACCTGGCAGGACGTTGAAAAAATGGCGGCCGAAAAAAGCATTTTCGATGCAGGGAAATTCCCGGCTTTGAATACTTTAAAATAGTTTTACGCTGTTTACGACAAAGGATAGCATATTCACAAAGAGCACAAAGACAAAAACTTTGTGCTCTTGTGCTTTATTTACTTTGTGTACTTCGTGGGTAAAAAATCAATGTATTGATTTTCAAATGCCAATTGCCTACATTTACCAAAACCATTAGCCTAACCCATGGTATTTTGCATTAAATTTTCCCGGTTTGCAAAATTTGCGTGTACAGTTTGTGTGTGCATCGGCCTCCTCGCGTTTAAATTTAATGCTGCCTTTGCACAGGATACCTCTGCCATTAAAAAGCTTATCCATACGGCAGAAGACAGCCAGGCACGCCTCCCTTTAGAAAAACTTTACCTGCAACTGGATAGGCCCTATTACACCACCTACGATACCATTTGGTTTAAAGCCAATTTGTTTAAGGCAGCAACCTATACACCATCGCGGCTGAGCAGCAAACTGTATGTAGAACTGGTAAACGACAGCAGCAAAGTAGTAAACCGCTTTGCCATACCCTTGGCAGCGGGTTTGGGGCAGGGGCATATCGTACTCGATGAAAAAATAACCGATGGCAGCTACACGCTGCGCGCTTATACCAACTGGATGCAAAATTTTGGCGAAGGTATATTCTTTAGCAAGCAATTTTACGTAGGGAAGCCATCTGCACAGGGCAGTTGGCTTGTTAATGAACAACACACGGTTAAAACCATTTCGCAGGGCAACGAGGTGAACCTTGCCCTGCAGTTAACCAAACTTGATAAGTCGGTTATCCCCTACCGGGATATAGAATTAAGGCTAACCGAGGGCAAGAAAACGCTTTTTAAGAATTCTTTTTTAACATCCGATGGTGGCAGGTTAGCAGCGAATTTTATCCTTTCGTCAAAAACAGATACCCGCAAACTTTCGTTGCTTGTTACCGATAAAAACACAAAAAACAAATATAGCTTCCCGTTTTACCCGGGCGGGCCATTGCAAAACATCGATCTGCAGTTTATGCCCGAAGGGGGTATGCTGGTAGCGGGCATTTCGTCCCGGGTGGCATTTAAGGCTATAGGCGAGGATGGTTTGGGTGTGGATATTAAAGGCGTTATTGTAAACAGCCGTGATAAAGAAGTGAGTTCTTTTACCAGTACGCACAACGGGATGGGCATTTTTATACTGCTGCCACAAGCAAATGAAATTTATACAGCAAAATATGAAGTAAACGGCATTACACGTTCAGCCCCTCTTCCTTTAGCTACAGCATCGGGTATAACGCTCAAAGTAGATAACCTTTCCCTGCCCGATTCTATTTTGGTTTCGGTAAGAACCACACCGGGCTTTCAGGATCAAAATAAATGGTACATACTAATGGTGCAATCAGCAACCGAAGTTTATGTGGGTGTTCCGTTTAATTTAAGCAGCGGGTATTGTAACATCCACTCGCCTAAGCAGGGTTTAAGCTCGGGTATTATCAGTTTTACTATCCTCGACTATGCGGGCACTCCGTTATGCCAACGACGGGTGTTTATAGATAATCACGACCGGCTGAATATGGATATTACAAGCAACCAGCCCGTACATCAGCCAAAAGACAGCATTGCCCTTACACTAAATGCATGCAATGCCGATGGCTCGCCGGTAATAGGTAGCTTCGCGGTTTCGGTAACGGATGATACGTATATTACCGATAGGCCAGGTACAGATAATATTGTGAGCCGTTTGTTGCTTACATCAGAACTTAAGGGCTATGTAGAAGATGCCGCCTGGTATTTTACTACCGGTGGCGATAAACACGCAGCCCTTGATAATTTAATGCTTGCACAAGGCTGGGCAGGGTTCAACTGGGCTGATGCCCTGCAACCTGCCAAACGGGTTAAATTCTTTGCCGAGCCGGATAACCGCCTAACCGGCAACCTGCGCGGTCTTTTTAACAAACCGGTTAAGGATGCCAAGCTCAGCCTGTTTTCGGTAAGCAAAAAATATGGATTGGTGCTTTACGATACCGTTAGCAATGCGCAGGGCGAGTTTACATTTAATAACTTACCGCTGTTTGATACCATCTCTTATACCCTAAGGGTGAACAACAAAAAGGATAAGGCATCCACAGCCGATATTAATTTAGATGTATTTAAGCCGGCAATAGTTGCCGGTAACGATATACGCCGGATACCGTGGTACGTACATGCCAACGACAGCCTGATGCTGGGATATTTTAACCGCCCGCAGCCAGAGCGTGTACCCGGGATAGACATGAGCCAGGTAAAAGGGAAGTTATTAAAGGAAGTAAGTATAAAGGCCCGTAAGCCCGAGGTACGAGCGGGTGGCATGACCGGGTCTCTTGTAAAAGAAATAACCGAAGCTGAGTTGGTAGACGCTGGCAAAACAACATTGTATGACCTCCTATCGCGCAAATTAGGTGGTTTTGGACTTGGCCACGTTTACAGAGAGAGCATATTTTCAAAAGCCACCATGCATGATAAGCCTGCCCTTGTAAGGGGCTTGGATATGGTATATGATATTATTGTGGATGGCTTAGCAAGCAGCACCGTGGTCGGTACAACTTCTGTAATGGACACCCCCCTTGGGGATCCACAAACGATGATAGACTTTATGCGTTACATTGGCGCAGACGATGTGAAAGATATTAAAATAGCCGATGGCTTTAAATTATTTATTACGGTTACCACCCGCAGCGGCAATAGCTATTATACACGTACAGCACCTAATGTGATGGCTTATCGGCCAATACCCTATTGTTTTCCGCGGCAGTTTTACCGCCCGCGGTATACGGTAAATACGTCAGCGGCCATTCAACCCCGCCCAACCATACACTGGGAACCAAATTTAATTACCGATAAAACAGGCAAGGCAACGCTCTCTTTTTATGCCGCCGATAAGCCCGGGACCTATACCGTTACCATCGAAGGGACGGATATGAACGGTAATTTTGGGTATCAAACCAGTAAGATAATCATAAAACCGCCGGTAGCGATGAGTAAAAACAGCACAACAAAGTAATACTTTGTGCTTACATTAATCGAGAGGAAAAACAGGCAAAGGAGATGATACCAAAACTTAAGGAATTAAATAATGCCGGTTTTGGAAACTAATCTTTTGTAATTTGCATACATAACAAATTATGAACGCACTCGCCAAAAAACTGCTTATAAAACCTAACAGCCGCTGGTTATTATATAATGCCCCGGCAAATTATGTTGAATTGCTGAGCCCATTACCCGATGGCGCTAAAACTTCTTTTGCACTGGACGGCAATTTTAACGGCATACAGCTTTTTGTAAAGAACAGTACGGAGTTGACCGATAGCCTTAAGACGGTGGCGCCTCTATTAAAACCTGATACCATTTTTTGGGTTATCTATCCTAAAAAAAACTCGGGCATAACGTCCGACCTGGAGATGATGAGCGGTTGGGACGAACTGGCCAAATACGGGCTTGGCGGCGTAGCGGCTGCAGCCGTAAACGAGACCTGGACCGCCCTGCGTTTCCGTCCTTTGGAACTAACTAAAAAATCTGACACCTGTAACGACGAGATCCCTAAAAATGATTACGCGCAATATATAGATGTTGCTAATAAACAGGTTACCCTGCCTCACGAAATAGCGGATGTATTATCAGAAACGCCGGCAGCCATGAATAACTACCAATCGCTATCTTACTCCAACCGTAAGGAATATGTGCTATGGATACTCACGGCCAGGCAGGAAAAAACCCGCACCGAAAGGCTTGCCAAAATGGTAGAAAAACTGCTTGCCGGGAAAAAGAACCCGTCGGATAAGTAAGGCTTTCTTCAACATAATTCAAACTCCAAAAATAAATTTAGGGCTTCTATTGCTTTATACAATTTATACTCTACATTTGTAGAGTATAAATACTACTTGTAGAGCAATATGAAATTATCTAAAGCCGAAGAACAGTTGATGGAGCATTTATGGTCGCTGCAAAAGGCGTTCCTGAAAGACATTTTGGGGTGCTACAACGAACCAAAACCAGCTACCACAACCATTGTTACCATGCTAAAACGAATGGCTGACAAAGGTTTCGTTGGTTATAAGCTTTTCGGCAACTCAAGGGAATACTATCCGCTGATAGCCAAGGCTGATTACTTCTCTACCCATGTAAACGGCTTAATAAAAAGCTTCTTTAATAATTCTGCATCGCAATTTGCTTCGTTCTTCACCCGCGAAACCAACTTATCTGCCTCCGAATTAGAGGACCTTAAAAAAATAATTGAACAGGAAATTAATAAAAAGAAAAAATGATAGCATACCTCATCAAATCTGCATTTTGTTTAACGATGCTTTTGGCTGTATATCACTTGTTATTAGAAAAAGAAGCCATACACCGCTTTAAGCGCATGTTCCTGCTGGCGAGCCTGGCTTTTAGTTTGACCATCCCGCTTATTAGCATCAATATTGCCATGCCCGAATCGCCGGTGGCGGATATTACAAGGCTTGCCCCTATCGCATCTTTCACACATGATGATATGGCAAATGTCACCATCTCCCCAAGAACGAGGGTAGTAGTTACACAACCTGATGGCTTGGCATGGCAGGATTACATGTTGATTATTTACATCGTAGTAACTGCCGTTTTATTGGTTCGCTTTATGATCAATTTAAGATTAATAAGATCAAAGGTACAACGCAATGAACGCGTTAATATTGAAGGCGGGGTACTTATATTAGTTAAGGAGGCAATTATCCCCAACAGTTTTCTGAAATACATTTTTGTGAACCGCGAAGAATACCGGAGCAACGATATGGAACCCGAACTGCTGATGCACGAACTGGTACATGTGCACCAAAAGCACTCATTGGATATTATCCTTATCGAGTTGCTTAAAGCAATATTGTGGTTTAACCCGCTGTTTATCCTCTACAAAAAAGCAATTCAGCTTAATCACGAATTTTTAGCAGACGACGGTGTTATTAAAGCTAACACTGATATCAAAGGCTATCAAAACCTGCTGTTAACAAAGGCCGGGCTGCAATCTAATTTTGCACTGGCAAGTAACTTCAATTATTCTGTAACCAAAAAACGATTGATCATGATGAAAACATCCACCACCAAATTAAAGGCTGTTGCAAAAGGATTTGCACTACTCCCGTTGATATTGATTTTAGCAATTGTGATATGCGTAAAAGCTGAGGCAAAATTTGAGCTGCCCTCAGCTCGAAATCCGCAGACAGCAAAAGCAGATACACTTAAACCCGCACAACAAACTCCAACCGTTGTAAATCGCGATTCTATCAGCCCTGATAGTGTTATTATTCACTACACTCGTAAAGATGGCAGCAAAGTTACCAAAAAGCTTAGCGAGCTTCCGGCAGAAAAACAAAAGCAGTTGGGCAGCTTCGCCAGGCGGTACGTAATTGCGTCCATAAAGTACCCGTCGGTTAAACAGTTCAATGCCTGGAAAAATGCCTCGATGTATGGCATTTGGTTGGATGACAAGCACGTTAGTAACGATGTATTGAACAATTACGCAGCAAAAGATATTGTAATGTTTAACAACAGCAAATTGTACGGCGCAGCTAAAAAAGGAAGATCTTACTATTACCAGGCCGACCTGTACACGCTATCGAAATACAAAGAATTAAAAGCGGAGAATGAGGCGGTGAATAAAAAGCCCCGAAAAATCATCAATATCTATTCGACCGAAGTGTTGAACTAAACCACTTCCCGGCCAAACAATAAAAAAGCGCCCTTTTGGGGCGCTTTAATTTTTATGATGGGGTTTGGATTAGGGCTTAGTAAAACACCTGGTCGAATTGGTTCACCGCATCCTTGCTTTCCAGGTTGCTGTGGCCCATTAAAAATTCGTCAACTTTACGTGCAGCTTCACGGCCTTCTGATATGGCCCAAACCACCAGGGACTGACCGCGGCGCATATCGCCTGCGGCGAATACCTTGCTTACGTTGGTACGGTAAACACCTTCTTTCGCGTTTACGTTATTGCGGCCATCGAGCCCTACCTTCAATTGCTCTAAAGCGCCTTCAAACTGCGGGTTTACAAAACCCATGGCCAAAAACACGCGCTGGCAAGGTATCTCGCGCTCGCTGCCTTCTACCTCGCTAAATTTGATCGGGCGACCCATTACATCAATTTCCCAGCTTACATCGGTAACTTTTAACGCGCGTAATTCGCCGTTCTCGTCGCCCAAAAACTCTTTGGTATTAATACCCCAGGCACGTTCTACGCCTTCCTCGTGGCTACTGGTAGTTTTCAGCACCATCGGATAAGTTGGCCACGGCATATGAGCAGTACGCTGCTCGGGTGGCTGCATCATCACCTCAAACTGTTTTACAGATTTTGCCCCCTGGCGGTTTGATGTACCCACGCAATCGCTGCCTGTATCGCCACCGCCAATTACCACAACATCTTTTCCGCTTGCAATTATCTCTTCCATTTCGAAAGTGGTATTGCTTACGCGTTTATTCTGTTGTTTTAAAAAGTCCATTGCAAAATGTACACCCTTCAGTTCCCTGCCCGGGATAGGCAAGTTACGCGGAATGGTAGAGCCACCTGCCAGTATCACGGCATCATGGCTGCGTACAACTTCATCAGCCGGCACATCCTTGCCAATCTCGGTATTGCATTTAAAAATGATGCCATCCTCTTCCATTATCTGGATACGGCGGTCTATCACCCATTTTTCTAATTTAAAATCGGGGATGCCGTAACGCAGTAAACCACCCGGGCGGTCGTCACGCTCAAAAACGGTAACTTTATGGCCTGCTTTTGCCAATTGGGCAGCAGCAGCCATACCCGCCGGGCCCGAGCCCACCACGGCAACCTTTTTGCCCGTTTTAATTACCGGGGCAGTAGGCTTAACCATATTTTTTGAATAAGCAACCTCTATGATGTGCTTCTCAATTTCCTCGATAGCAACCGGTGGCTTGTTGATGCCTAACACACATGCCGATTCGCATGGCGCCGGGCAAATTCTGCCCGTAAACTCGGGGAAGTTATTGGTTGATGATAGTATCTGGTATGCTTCGCCCCAGTTTTTGCGGTATACGGCGTCGTTAAACTCGGGTATCACATTACCCAGCGGGCAACCGCTGTGGCAAAAAGGGATCCCGCAGTTCATGCAGCGTGCGCTTTGCTGGTTTAATTTTTCTTCGGGATACAAACCAACAAACTCGTTATAGTTTTTTAAACGCTCGGCAACCGGCGTTTTTTGGGGAAGTTCCCTGTTAAATTCCTGAAATCCTGTAGGTTTTCCCATAATTATCCTATAGCTTGTAATTGTTGTTTCTCTAAAACTCGTTTGTACTCTTTAGGGTAAACCTTAATAAACTGCGATGAAACTTGTTTCCAGTTTTTAAGGAGCCCCTGGGCAACTTTACTGCCTGTTAAGTGGATATGCTTCTTCAGCAAGGCGATGATCTGCTCTTCGTCCTGGATAGATAGCGGATCAAGATCAACCATCTCCATGTTACAGTTCTCTGCAAATGTTCCGTTTGGATTGTAGATCCAGGCTAAACCACCGCTCATACCTGCAGCAAAGTTTCTGCCTGTTTCGCCCAATATCAACGCACGGCCGCCGGTCATGTACTCGCAACCGTGGTCGCCAATACCTTCTACAACCGTGGTAGCACCAGAGTTGCGCACCGCGAAACGTTCGCCTGCCATACCTCTTACAAACAGTTCGCCGGATGTAGCACCATAAAGCGCCACGTTACCAATGATGATATTTTCCTCGGGGTTAAAGGTTGCGTTTGCTGCCGGGTAAACGGCTAACTGCGCACCCGATAAGCCTTTGCCCACGTAATCGTTACCCTCGCCTTCCAGCTCAAAAGAAACACCCTTGGTGGTGAATGCGCCAAAGCTTTGCCCTGCCGAACCTTTGAATTTGTAGTTGATGGTATTATCGGGCAAGCCAGCCGAACCGTAGATCTTCGAGATCTCGTTTGAAAGCAGCGTGCCTATCGTACGGTCTACGTTCTTCACATCGTAAGTGGCAAATACCGGGGTTTTATCTTCTAACGCAGCTTTTGCATTTTCCAATAGTTTCCAGTCGATAATGGCATCCATACCATGGTCTTGCTTTTCGCTGTTATAGTGCGTCATGCCCCTGGTAATGTTCACAGGATGTAGGATACCGCTCAGGTCAACCTTTTTAGCTTTCCAGCTTTGGATGTTATCCCTTACCTTCAGGAACTGTACGCGCCCAACCATCTCGTTAATGGTACGGAAGCCCAGTTCTGCCATGATCTCGCGCAGCTCTTCCGCCATAAATCGGAACAGGTTTACCACGTGGTCAGCTTTGCCGCTAAACAGTTTCCTCAATTCAGGATCTTGCGTAGCAACACCAACAGGGCAGGTATTTAAGTGGCATTTACGCATCATGATACAGCCGCCGGCAACCAAAGCAGCGGTAGCAACGCCCCACTCCTCGGCACCCAATAAAGCTGCAATAGCCAAATCGCGACCTGTTTTCAGCTGACCATCTGTTTGTAACACTACACGGCTGCGCAGTTTGTTACGCACCAAAGTTTGGTGTGCCTCAGATAAACCAAGCTCCCAAGGCAAACCGGCATGTTTTACCGAGCTGATTGGCGATGCACCTGTACCACCATCATAACCAGCAATTAAAATAACATCTGCGTGCGCTTTTGCCACACCGGCAGCTATAGTGCCAACGCCTGCTTTTGATACCAATTTAACGTTGATACGTGCAGCACGGTTAGCATTCTTCAGATCGAAAATCAATTGCGCCAGATCCTCGATAGAGTAAATATCGTGGTGGGGAGGTGGCGATATTAATCCTACACCCGGTGTAGAGTGGCGTGTTTTGGCAATCCAATCGTCAACCTTGTGGCCGGGTAATTGTCCGCCCTCGCCTGGTTTCGCGCCCTGCGCCATTTTTATCTGCAGCTCGTCGGCGTTGGTAAGGTAATTTGATGTTACCCCGAAACGCCCTGATGCCACCTGTTTGATAGCCGAACGCATCGAATCGCCGTTTGGCATTTTTTCGTAACGTAATTCGTCCTCACCGCCCTCGCCGGTATTGCTTTTGCCGCCAATGCGATTCATGGCAATGGCCATGGTGCTGTGTGCCTCGTGTGAGATAGAGCCAAACGACATAGCGCCCGTAGCAAAACGCTTCATGATCTCCTCTGCCGGTTCAACCTCATCAATAGTGATGGCTTCGCGGTGGTGAGCAAAATCAAGCAGGCCACGGATGGTGTAATGCTTCTCGGTTTGCTCGTTTATTTTTGCAGCGTAGTTTTTGTAAACCGCATAGCTGTTGCTGCGCGTTGCGTGTTGTAAAAGGTGAACGGTTTCCGGGTTAAACAGGTGAGCCTCTCCCCTGCGTTTCCACTGGTAGATACCACCCTCGGGCAGTAACCTAACATCAGTTTTAGAACTGCCGAAACCAATTTTGTGTTTGCAAAGTGCTTCGCGGGCAATCTCATCAAGGCCTAAACCGCCAATGCGGGTTACACCGCCCGAGAAATATTTATCTACCACGGCTTTGTTGATGCCCAGTATCTCGAACACCTGCGAACCATGGTACGATTGTAAAGTAGATATCCCCATTTTGGAGAAGATCTTCAGCAAGCCGTCGTTAACCGATTTTACGTAGTTTTTATAAAGGGTTTTAAGGTCCAAGTTGGTCTCCAGGCTACCGTTATCCTTCAGCGTTTCTATGGTAGAAAGCGCCAGGTAAGGGTTTATAGCCGTTGCACCAAAGGCTAGCAAAGTAGCAAAATGGTGTACTTCCCAAACATCGCCGGTTTCTACAACCAGCCCTACAGCGCCTCTGCGCCCTTTTTTAATTAAGTGGTGATGCACTGCCGATACCGCCAAGAGCATTGGTATAGGGGCGTGTTCTGAGTCTACGGCACGGTCACTCAGGATCAGTACCTCAAACCCATCATCCACTGCGTCCTCGGCATAGCGGCAAAGCCTGGCTATACCTTTTTCCAGCGAACCGGCGTTGCCATCGGCATTAAAGTAGGTTTGCAGGGTTTTAGCGTGGAACAGCCCGGTATCAATACTACGGAGTTTTTCCAGCTGATGGTTCTTCAGTATCGGGTGGTCTAAAACCACGCAATGGCAATGCATTTTATCTTCATCCAACAGGTTGCCGTTGTTACCGATGAAGGTAGCCAAACTCATTACCAAACGCTCGCGGATAGGGTCTATCGGCGGGTTGGTAACCTGGGCGAAGAATTGCTTAAAGTAGCTTGATAAATGCTGAGGCTTATCAGATAGGATAGCCAAAGGCACATCAGTGCCCATGGAGCCTACCGGCTCTTTGCCATCCAATGCCATTGGTTTAATAATGGTATCGATATCCTCGCGGCTGTAGCCAAATACCTGCTGGTAACGGTAAACAGAATCGGGCGACAAGCTGGCGAAAGCCAAACGCGGCTCAGACAGGTTGCTCAGGCGAATTTTATAGTTATCCAGCCAGCGGCCGTATGGCTGCTGAGAAGTTACTTGTTTCTTTATTTCATCATCAGTGATGATCTTACCTTTTTCGGTATCTATCAGCAGCATTTTGCCCGGCTGTAAACGGCCTTTGCGCAATACAGTGCTTTCGTCAATTGCTAAGGTACCTGCCTCTGATGCTGCTATAACGCGGCCATCGTTGGTAATTACATAGCGTAGCGGGCGTAGGCCGTTCCTGTCTAACAGGGCACCAACCAATTTACCATCGGTAAAAGTGATAGCGGCGGGGCCGTCCCATGGCTCCATTAAGGTAGCATGGAATTCGTAGAATGCTTTTTTAACCGGGTCCATGTGTACGTTGCCGTCCCATGCCTCGGGTATTAGCATCATCATTACGTGTGGTAACGAGCGGCCGGTATGCAGCAATATCTCGATGATATTATCCAAACAGGCCGAATCCGACTGGTTGTTATCTATCACCGGCAACAGCATATCCATTTCTTCTGCCGTGAAGTAGGTAGAAACGTATGATTTTAAACCGGAGTAGAACCAGTTTAAGTTACCCGTAAGCGTGTTGATCTCGCCATTGTGCGCAATCAGGCGGAAAGGCTGAGCCAACTTCCACGATGGGAAAGTATTGGTTGAGAAACGCGAGTGGATCATGGCAAAGCCCGATGCGATACGCGGATCGCTCAAGTCGGCAAAATACTTACGCAGTTGGTAAGTAGTAACCTGGCCCTTATAAATAATGGTTTTGCACGATAGCGATGTAAAGTAAAAATACTCGCTTGCCGCAGGCACCGTTTCGGTAACAGTTTTGTTGATGTAACGCCTTAATATATATAGCTTGCGCTCAAAATCATCGGCGTTGGTAATATGGTGCGGGCGCGAGATGAACAATTGTTCAACATCCGGCTCGGCCTGGCGGGCGGTTTCGCCAATAGCAGACGAGTCTACCGCAAGCTTACGGTAGCCGAGCTTATGCAGCCCCATTTTCTCTATAGCGTTTGTAATAATTACGCGGCATGCCTTCTTTAAGGCAGGCTCTTTGGGGAAGAATATCATACCTACACCATACTCGCCAGGTTCGGGCAGGTTGATCTCCAGGTTAGCGCATTCTTCCATTAAAAATTCGTGGGGGAGCTGAATTAATATACCCGCGCCGTCGCCTGTTTCGGGGTCACAGCCGCACGCGCCGCGATGCTCCATGTTCTCTAACATGGTTAACGCATCATCAATAATGTGGTATGATTTATGTCCGTTTATATTGGTTATAAACCCAGTTCCGCAAGAATCGTGTTCAAATTCCGGCCGGTAAAGGCCCTGCTGGTTGCCATCGGTTTGATCCATTTTTTTATCCGACTTTTTGTAATTCGGGTAATAACGAAGTTAACGAATTATAATATTTTTATAATAACGCTATTAATTTTTTCAATTTTATTAAAACAATGCTATTAAATCGTTAATTTATTATTAAGTCGACAAAAAACCTAGGCTTTATATATCAAATTTTTAATTTTATCTTATTGTTTAATATGCACACATAGTAAATAAGCTTATTAAACTAATTTTGCCGAAAGCAAATTACACCATATATTTTATGCCTGATAAGAATAAAGCGATTTTTTTAGACCGAGACGGAGTGTTGAACAAAGAAATGGGCGACTACGTTACCCGCCTGGAAGACTTTCATATATTGGACAATTTTGACGCACTAAAAGAATTGCAAAACCGGGGTTATATGTTGTTGGTTGCCACCAACCAGGGCGGCATTGCAAAAGGCTGGTATGATTTGGCTGAACTTGGGAAAATGCACACACATTTAAAAGAAGTATACCACCAGCACGGTGTAGAAATTACCGATTTTTTCTTTTGCCCCCACCACCCCAACTTTACCGGCGATTGTGATTGCCGTAAACCAAAACCGGGGTTGCTTTTGCAGGGTATCGAAAAATATAACATCGACCCGTCAAAATCTTACTTCATCGGCGACAGGGAACGCGATGTTATTGCCGGAACCGCAGCCGGCGTAAAAGGTATATTAATAGATAGCGACCAGCCAATAGCAAGCGTGCTTGATTTAATAGCATAAATCGCACGAATTTCACGAATGAGGCGAATTTCATGAATTAGAAGCATACTGATTGCCGCTTTTGCTTCTCTTAATCCATAAAAACCGGTTCAATTAGTGTAATTCGTGTTTATTTTTAAACAATTTACTCGTTTTCTCCTTTACTCGGTAATGGTAAAATCAAAACCCATACACGATTACAACACTTTAATCGCCTGCGGCCTTGGCTTTTTTTTGATATGCCTGTTTACAAGTTATAGCGGCATCGGCATCTCGCCCGATTCGATCATGTACACCAGCGCGGCACGCAGCTTTGCTGCCGAAGGCACGCTGAAAACCTTTAATGGTATCCCCATTGTCGATTTTCCTGTATTCTACCCGCTGTTTTTGGGGATCATCAAAGTCATCACCCGCATAGACCCTGTAGCTTTTGGCGCAGTCCTCAACAGCATCCTTTTCGCATCCTTGTTATATATCAGCGGATGGATCATGAACCGCTTTGTGCCTTCCTCGCAGCTATATAAATGGCTGATGTTGGTAGCTATTGCGCTTAGCCCCGGCTTGCTGCAGATCTATTCGTACTTATGGTCCGAGACGCTGTTTATATTAGAGGTACTGTTCTTCATTATCGCTTTCCGCCAATACCTTAATACCCACGCCGGGAAATGGCTGATAGCGGCTGCCGCAATTGCAGCAATTGGCTGTGTTACCCGGTACGCTGCGGTAACCATTGTAGGTACGGGCGGACTACTGCTGTTGCTCGACAGGACACTGCCCATTAAAAAGAAAATAGCCCACATATCTATATATGGTGCCATCTCCATATCGCTGCTGGTAAGCAATTTGGTTTTTAATGCATATATGTCGGGCACGGTAACCGGCCCGCGCGAGCCGTCTATCACACCGTTTATAAAAAACCTGTATTACTTTGGCACTACCATGTGCGATTGGGCGGGGTTTACGCCCAACCAGTACTTCCTGGCCCTACCTATCGCAACTATTATGTTGCTTGGCTTTATCATTTCTCTGGCTGTGAATTACTTCCGCAGAAGTTTAAACAGTTACGAGAATTTGGCTATCACCTTTTCGCTGGTATACGGCTTGTTCATTATTTTGTCGTCTACCTTTTCAAGGTACGAGCGCATCAACAGCCGCCTGCTTTCTCCTTTATATATAACTGCATTATGGGGCTATACCAGTTGGGTGCTCATTTGGCTAAAAAGCATTGATGCAAAACGCACACGGACGATTGTCGGCGGAATTTTTACGGTACTGATGCTGGGCTTTATTCGCAAAGAATTTTATATAGACTACGACAGGTACCACGACCAGGTGAAAGATGAGTACGGCGCGCCGGGTTATACCGATAACAGCTGGCAGGAAAACGAATTTGCCAACTACCTGCGCACCGTTGATAAAAAGCTGTTTACGCCTAATGTATTGATTTATACCGATGCGCACGAGGCGGTGTACTTTTTCTCGGGGATATCCTCCTATCTGGTTCCGCATAAATTTTTTAAAAAGGACGTGGAACTTTTTTACCGCCGCGACCATTACTACCTCATCTGGTTCAATAACCTCGAAAACCCGGAGCTGATCAATATTAAGGACATACAAAAGGTGAGAACTTTAAAGTTGCTGAAACAGTTTCCCGAGGGGGCGATATACGAATACGACGGTCGGCTAAATGCAAATTAAAAGAATGGTAGTAAGGAAAATTGCAGCGTTAACAATATCGAATAATGAATTTTGAATATCGAACGCCGAAGTTTTTTTTCCTTCATTATTCGATGTTGGGCATTCGGTGTTCGATATTAGGATCGTATTTAATCCTTTAACTCAATGCATTAGCCAGAGGGTTAACTGTTTATAAAAATGCCGCGCAAATTTTAACCGCTCCGGTAACCACCCAACGCAAAATTTCAGCTTTTTCCGTATCTTAAGCGCACATCCGATCCTTGTACTATGAAATACAGATCTTATATTATAGATACCGCCCTGGTAATTTTGGGCATTTTCTCCGCCGGTATGGGGCTTAAGGGCTTCTTGCTCCCCAGCCATTTTATTGATGGTGGCGTAACCGGTATTTCCATATTACTGGCAGATGTTACGCAAGTGCCCTTATCCATATTGATATTCGTCATCAACTTGCCATTCCTGTTTTTAGGCTACCGCAAACTTGGGCTTAATTTTGCCATCAGGAGCGCACTGGCCATTGGCGGGCTGGCGCTGGTGTTAGCATTTATAAAATTCCCCGATGTTACGCCGGACAAATTACTTACGGCGGTATTTGGCGGCGTGTTCATTGGCGCAGGCATTGGCCTTGCCATACGTGGCGGCGCGGTATTGGATGGCACCGAAATAGCGGCCGTGCTTGTGAGCAAGAAAACGCAGATAGTGCGCGTAAGCGATGTAATATTAACCCTAAACGTTTTTATATTTATAGCTGCCATTTTTGTTTTAGGGGTTGAGGAAGGGCTGTACTCCATACTTACCTACCTTTCGGCATCTAAAATGATCGATTTGATATTAAATGGTTTAGAACAATACACCGGTATAACTGTGGTATCGGTAAAAGGCGCAGAAATACGGCACGCCATCACCCAAAACCTGGGCCGCGGCGTAACCGTTTACGAAGGCAAAAGCGGCTACGGTAAAGACGGGCATATCAATGCCCCGCGAGAAATCATCTTTACGGTGGCTACCCGCTTAGAGGTACCTTTAATAAAACGCGAGATCTTAAAGATAGACCCCTCCGCCTTTATTGTACAGCAAAGCGTGGATGATACTACGGGCGGCTTGCTGAAGAAGAAAAAGCATTGAGGAAGAGTCAAGAAACAAGAGACAAGAAACAAGAAACAAGAGACAAGAAACAAGAGACAAGAGTCAAGAAACAAGAGACAAGAGACAAGAATCAAGAGACAAGACGAATCATGAAAAACATTTTCGCATTAATTATGGCATTGCTGCTTTCAACGGCTTGTTTCGCGCAGCAAAAAGCAACGGTAACATTAGTAAACCCGGCGGTGGTTGCCACGCCAAAAGGTTATTCGCACGTAGCAGTGATTGATTTGGGCACGAGCAAAATGCTTATCCTATCCGGGCAGGTGCCACTGGATAAAGACGGTGCCTTAGTTGGAAAGGGCGACGCAGCCAAACAGATAGAGCAAACCTTCGCCAATATAAAAGCCATTGTAGAAAGCCAGGGAGGCACCATGGGCGATGTGGTGAAACTTGGCTACTACCTCCTGGATGTGGCCAACATCCAAACCCTGCGCAACATCCGCGATAAATATATTGATGTAAACCACCCTCCCGCCAGCACACTGGTACAGGTAAGCAAATTATTCCGCGATGATGTTTTGGTGGAAATAGAAGCAACAGCAGTGATAACGAAGAAGCCCTAGAGACGCAATATTTTGCGTCTCCCGCAGGACAGGCGAACATATCATTAAAACGCAGGCATTCGTTCAGAGGCACATCAAACTTATTTGCCCACCGCCTGTTATATCTACCTAAAGCCCCAATACCATGAGAACAATAACAGTAGAAGGCAGCCCCGAAGGGATGACCGCTATAATGGTACCCAAATCAGAAACCAACTACCACGATCATGACATCGTAACCCTGCAATCTGCCGATGGCAATCATTCGGTAGAACGCACAATTTTCCGTATTGTGGATGGCGGAGAAGGCCACTGGGAATTGCAATTCGAATAAATTAATGCCCCCATATTGGGGGCATTTTGCTTATTTCTCTTTTGTAAATACAAACTCCCCGCCGCCCTGTTTCAGGGTAAACTGGCCGTCTGCCGGCCTAAACTCCATTACTACTCCCGCCCTTTCGAAAGTGAATTTATTAGGATCACTTGTTGCATCCAACGGAAAAGATGATTGCCCCGTAGCCTGGGCCATAAGCGTATTACCGTCTTTAGTCACAGTTATTTTGATGGGAAGATTTGGGCAGGCATATGTACCTGTAAATTTATCCAGGTCGACGCCTTTGCCGGCGGTAAACGACGGGATGGTAAACGGCACTTTAAAATAGCTGCTCAGAGCCGCGATGCCGATATCGTTAATATTATAGCTTCCGCCGTTTTTTATGTAGCAAACCGCCAGTTTCTCATCAGGGAAATAGCCCAGCGAGGATAGAAAACCATCTATCCCGCCATTATGCCCGTAACCGGTATGGCCGTTAAAAGGCATAACAAACAGCGGCATACCAAAGTGGTCTTGCTGCGCCTTCATTTTCTCCAGGCTGGCAGCGCTCAGCAATTTCCCGTTAAACAGGGCGTATATAAAGGCATTAAGGTCTGTTGGGGTTGATACCATGGAACCTGCGCCTGCCGGGATGCTCATATCGGTTTCGGGGTTTTGCTTCCAGTCGTTGCCATGTTCAAAAGATAAGGCCTCGTTTTTGGCGGCGCTTGCTTTGCCTCCGTAATAGGTATCCTTTAAACCTATCTTATCAGTAATCCTGGCCTTCACAATATCTGCATAAGGCTTACCGGTTATCTTTTCTACAATGTACCCTAATAACAGAAAATTTGTATTGCTGTATTCATCTTTAATACCCGGCTCAAAATCAATCGGCATGGCCTTAATACGATCTAGCATTTGCTCGTGCGTTTGCGGGATAGCCTCGTAACTGCCATAAGCAGCATCGTTGGTGAAGTTATGCAAACCGCTGTGGTGGTTCAGCATATTGGCAATAGTAATTTTTGCCGCGTTGGGTATTTGCGGGTAAAATTTATCAAGCGTAGTTTCCAGCGTGAGTTTTTTCTCTTCTATCAACTGAAAAACCATAATGCCGGTAAATATTTTGCTGATAGAGCCGATGCGGTATTTAGTGTGGGCATCTGCAGGATGGCTGCCACCAGCCGCAACAAAGCCAACAGATTTTTGATAGATCACCTTGCCGTCTTTTGAGATAGCCAGGCTACCCATTGTTTTATTGTTTGCGGCAAGCACATCCAGCAGGCTATCCAGTTTAGGTTTGTTAATATCCTGTGCCCTAACTGCGCTGCCCAGGCATAACGGAAGTATTAAAAGTGCAAGTATTTTCTTGATCACGTTGGTAGGTTTTAGGAATGTATTAATTGGAGTAGGATTTGCGGCAAATGTTACCAAAAGTACTGAAATTATACTTAAGCGTAGCGTATCGCAGTTGAATGCTCAGCACACCCATGGCGAGGCCAGTCTGGATTTTAGGAAACCCCACAATTTCTCTTCGGTTAATTGTATTTTGTTAAATAACGTTAAACGACACAATTTTTCACGGTTCTGCCGTTTCAGGTACTCAACAAAAAAAATATATAATGAACAAGAAAACAACACTCTTCGCACTCCTTTTAACGGCATTCGCCTTATTTACCGGCGTTCGTTCCAACGCGCAGTCCATCCAAAAAAGCAAACTTCGGTTCGGAATTGGTTTAGATGGGCTATTGCCTGTTGGCAACTTAAGCAACACCACCAATTTTGGTTTAGGTGTAACTCCCCGTCTGCAGTACGGTATAGCAAACAATGTAGCCCTAACCTTTACATCAGGAATTTATCACTTTTTCCCGAAAGACCTCTACTTTCAAAACGGCACACAATCTATTAAATACCAAACTGATTTAGACCTTATCCCGGTGAAGCTGGGCATCAAAGCATTTATAACTTCAAATATTTACATCGGTGCCGAAGCAGGTATAGGTTTCCAGGTTGATAACGGCGGCGGTGATTCAAAATTTCTGGCTTCAGGCGGCATTGGCTACGCAAGCAAAAAGTGGGACATTGGAGCGCGTTACGAAAGCTTCGCTGGTAATGGTTATCGAAACGGGATAATTGGTTTGCGTATAGCTTACGGTTTCGGCTTGTAGTGAATATATTGGATACCCCCCCTTTCATAACTGTAAGGAGGGGTATTTACTATTTGCTGCCATTACCCTCTTAGCAACCGGATGCGGAGCACTGGGTCTATGCGGATACGAGAAAGTCGTTGATTTCGGACATTATTTAAAACGGATCATAGATAACATCTCGCCCTTTTCCAATTCGTGCGCGGCGTAGTACAAGCTTAGCTCGTGGCCGGCCTTTTTCTTTTGCCAGTGCAGCAGCTCTTTTACCGGCACCGTCATTCGTTGGCCGGCATCTGCAAATGTCCATTTAAACAGGGTTTCGCCCAGCTCGTCTTTCAGCGTAATACTGCGGCTCGTGCCCGTGCCTTTATTTCCGCAATGGGTGTAGGCTATCTGCAACTGGTCGTCCTCCTTGGCTTTGTCCAGCGGCAATACCCGCAGATTTAAGGGCTGGTTTACATATTGCTTGGCCAGCAATTTGTTATTTAAATAAAACTCGTAATAGTCAAGCCCAAAGCGATTCGCGGAACTTGATGTGGTAAAACCAAGCGTAATGAGCGCAATCAGCAGCGCTCCCATAAATTTAATCTTTTTCATAATATTTGTTTTTTAGGCAATAGTAGAGCGATAGTCTGGGCGGGCAAAAATTAGTAGAGCAACAACCAAAATAGTAGATGTAATGATTAGGTCGCTGGCGACAAATTGGTGTAGAGACGCATTATTCTGCGTCTCCCGCAGAGCAAGCGAGCATTCGTTTAATAACATACATTCGTTCAGAGACAGAAAATATTGTGCCGCTACGTTTATCTCCCCTCACCAAAAAATTCTCCCCAATCCCTTTAATGCTAATTAATTCTAATAACTTTATATTTGCAATAAAACGTGCGGAGAAAGCAGGATGCCAGTAAAAGGAAACCAGTTCAGAACAAATAGCTTTAAGGATGATGATGCACCACGCAAGCCGGGCGCTAAAACCGAAAGGCCAAAACCTATAAAACAACAGGCTGAGCGCCTGCCCATTTTCGATCTGCGCGACGGGCGTATCCTAAAAATAACGGGGCTGTTTTTTTTAGTGCTGTCTATCTTTTTCCTGATAGCATTTACCTCGTATTTATTTACCTGGCAGCAAGACCAAAGCTACGTGTCGCCTGCAAACGGCGGCTGGCATAACATGTTCAAATCCAGTAAAGAACTTATCGAAAGCGGCATAACCAACCCTATTGATAACTGGCTGGGCGTATTTGGCGCGCTGCTGGCAAACCAGTTTGTTTACGAGTGGTTTGGCGTGGCCTCGTTCCTGTTTGTCTTCATTTTCTTTGTTATCGGCTTTTGGCTGGTGTTTAAAATAAAGCTATTCTCCGTTGCCAAAATGCTGGCTTATAGCCTTTTTGCCATTGTATTTTTATCGGTAACTATTGGTTTCATACACGCCATGGTAGCAGACTACCCTCACTTTTTAGAGGGCGAATTTGGCTACTGGAGCAACCGCCTGCTAAGCGTACAGGTAGGCCACGCCGGCACCGGCGGCATACTGGCATTTGCAGGTTTAACCGTGCTGGTGATTGCTTATAATATAGATTTTAAACTACCCGCCCGTAAAGACAGGAGCACCAATCCCATTGAGGTTAACGAGGTTTCGCCAGAACCGGTTGATTTGGAGGATGAAGATGTATCCTTACCGGTGGAGTGGCCAACAGGCAACCGCCCACGGACAACCGTAAACCAAACACTGGTAAATACCGAGCCGCTAAAACAGCAGCCCATGGTGCAAAATGTGAGCAAACACGAACCATTGGTTTTAACGCCCGAGCCATACGCGCCGAGCGAGCCCGAGGAAGATAATGAGATACCGCTGACCATTGACGTAGTACGCCCTACCCCTATTTTAAACATCGAAAAAAGCGACGACGATAAAGCACAATCGCTGGTTGACCAGTTTGGCACGTACGACCATAAGCTGGAGCTGGCATCGTACAAATACCCTACGCTGGATCTGTTAGAGAACTACGGCTCCAACAAGATACCGGTAAACAGCGACGAACTGGAGGCTAACAAAAACAAGATCGTTGAAACGCTGAACCATTATAATATCGAGATAGATAAGATAAAAGCCACCATTGGTCCAACGGTTACGCTGTACGAAATTATCCCCGCCCCGGGCGTACGGATCTCCAAGATCAAGAACCTGGAGGATGATATCGCCCTGAGTTTGGCTGCCCTCGGTATACGTATCATTGCCCCTATGCCGGGCAAGGGTACAATTGGTATTGAAGTACCTAACCAGCACCCCGAGATGGTATCGATGCGCTCGGTTTTGGCCACCGAAAAATGGCAGAGTAACACCATGGACCTGCCTATTGCGCTGGGTAAAACCATCAGCAACGAGGTGTTTATTGCCGATTTGGCCAAAATGCCCCACTTACTGGTTGCGGGTGCGACCGGGCAGGGTAAGTCGGTAGGTATTAATGCCATTTTAGTGTCGCTGCTTTACAAAAAGCACCCTTCGGAGTTGAAGTTTGTGCTGGTTGACCCGAAGAAGGTGGAGCTTACGCTGTTCCGCAAGATAGAGCGGCATTTCCTGGCCAAACTGCCTGATGAGGCGGACGCTATTATCACCGATACCAAAAAGGTGGTGAATACGCTCAATTCGCTTTGTATTGAGATGGACCAGCGTTACGACCTGCTGAAAGATGCCCAGGTACGTAACCTGAAGGAATACAATGCAAAATTCGTAAACCGCAAAATAAGCAACCCCGAAATACACCGTTACCTGCCCTTCATTGTGCTTATCATTGATGAATTTGCCGATTTAATGATGACGGCCGGCAAAGAGGTAGAGCAGCCGATTGCGCGTATTGCGCAGCTGGCCCGTGCGGTGGGTATCCATTTGGTTATTGCCACGCAGCGCCCATCGGTAAACGTTATTACCGGTACTATTAAGGCCAACTTCCCGGCAAGGCTTGCCTTTAGGGTATTGTCTAAGATAGATTCGCGCACCATACTTGATGCCGGCGGCGCCGATCAGCTGATAGGCCGCGGGGATATGCTCCTCTCCACCGGCAGCGATTTGATTCGCTTGCAGTGCGCCTTTGTGGATACACCGGAAGTTGAAAAGATATCAGAATTCATAGGCAATCAGCGTGGCTACGCCACCGCCATGTACCTGCCCGAATACGTGGGCGAGGGCGAAGCAGGCAGCAGCGCCAAAGAATACGACCCGGACGACCGCGACCCGATGTTTGAGGAAGCTGCCCGTTTAATAGTGCTTCACCAGCAGGGCTCCACTTCGCTTATCCAGCGCAAAATGAAACTGGGCTACAACCGGGCAGGCCGCATCATCGACCAGTTAGAGGCGGCGGGAATTGTTGGGCCATTTGAAGGCAGCAAGGCTCGCGATGTACTTTACCCGGACGAATACAGCCTGGAACGCCACCTGGAAACCCTGCAAAAACCGAGGGATTAAACCCTCGGTGCATAAATGCACTCTAAGTTTATAAAAACGACCCTTTTTTCGCCCATTATGCGAATTCCACGGAAATTTACGCAAGTAAAAATGACGTATTCCAAAACAATCGGCGAAAATATGTGTCTGCTTTAACACACCGAACATGAAAAAATTAACACTATTGATATTGGCATCGGCGCTCTCTTTCACCGCTGCCTTCGCCCAAAAAGATACCGACGCAAAGCTGATTTTAAACAAGTTAAGCAAGCAGTACCGCAGCTACGACGCCGTAAAAACCGACTTTACTTTGCTGATTGATAACCCGCAAGCTAACATCAAACAAACACAAACAGGTACGCTTATCGCCAAATCGAAAACCAACAAATACAAGGTAACTATCTATCAAACAGGCAAATCCGTATCGCAGGAAATCATCAGCGATGGCAAAAGCCAGTGGACTTACCTTCAAGATGCCAACGAAGTACAATTAGCCGATGCCGATAACAGCGAGGAAGGCTTTAACCCGGCCAAAATATTCACCATGTACGAGAAGGGTTACAAGTACGTTTACACAGGCTTGCAAAAGGCCGGCGGTAAAACTTACCAGGCGATAGACCTCACCCCCGAAGACAGCAAAGCTACCTTCTTTAAAGTACGCCTGCTGGTGGATAAGCTTAAAAACCAGCTATATAGCGCCATGATATTTGATAAAAATGGCAGCCATTATACCTACACTTTGAAAACATTTGCTCCGGTTAAAGGCGTAGCAGATGGTACTTTCGGTTACGATAAAAAGGCACACCCGGGCGCGGAGTTGGTGGATCTGAGGTAACGCAAATTAGAGATTAAAATAGATTTTTTATATGGCGATGGGTAAAACCTATCGCCATATTTTTTTTGTATAAAGAAATAAACAACTGTTGATTTTCTTTTGTAAAAATTTTGTTATAAAACAATTATCAATAGTTAAAAGTATATAGCTTTGATTAAAACCAAACTACCTATGAACCTGAATCTTACCACGGCTGCGCACCGCATTGCTACCCAAAAAAATCAAATCGATTTTAAGAAAATCGCATTATTAATTATTGGAATTTGCCTGTTTACCGGCTTTATGCAGGGACATGCTACGGCAGGTGCGGCAAAAAAAAACAAGCCTCTATTTTTATCAAACAATGCAAGGCTATCAAAATTAACCGTAAGCTTAGGCACGCTTTCGCCGGCATTCGATCCTGGCCGGACAAACTACACCGATACCATCGCCAATGCTGCAACATCGGTAAAAGTTAGCCCTACACGCGAACAAAGCGGTGCCACTATAAAAGTTAACGGCGTTACCGTTGCCTCCGGTGCTCAATCGGCAAACTTGACGGTGTCGCCCGGCAATGGCCATACCAACATTACTATTGTGGTAACGGCTGAAGATGGTGTCACTACAAAAACTTATATTATATCGGTACACCGTTTAGACAACAGGACCACGGTAACAAGCATAGATCTAATAGAAGATCCGTCCGTTGGCGGCCCCAATCCTAATCAAATAATCCCGGCTTTTTCTGATGCTGTTACTAATTACACCTACGCCAATGCTTTCTACCCGGCTAACGATTCACTTTACCTATCAATTGTAAGGCGCGCCATACATGGGCCTGTAACTATTAAGGTAAACGGTATAACCGCTCCGCCAGAACCCTACAACATCTACATTGGCTACCGGTGTTTTATCCCTTTGCACGAGGGCACAAATAATGTTGACGTGGTGGTTACCGCGGAGGATAAAGTGACCACAAAAACCTTTCATTTTACCATACAACGGCCTTACAACACCGCCGACCTGTCTCAATTGGAATACTATCTGGCCGACCCTGATTTTTATATTAAGCCCTTATTCTCCAAAGATTCGCTTAATTACCTGGCAGTTACAAAACCGGATATAAACAGCATTTATTTGGGCCCTAAAGTGATAGACCCGTATGCCATCATTAAAATAAACGGCGTTACAGCAACAAGCGGGGCAAAATCGCCTCATTATAGCCTGGTTACCGGTACGCCCACGGCAACAGTTGTTGTTACGGCCCGCGATGGTATAACCACAAAAACCTATATTGTAAATGCGCGGCATGAGCGTTTGAATGCTAACCTGGCAAGCGTTACACTCAGCACAGGCAGTTTATCGCCGGCGTTTTCTCCAACCAGAACTTCCTATACCGTTAAAGTAAGCAGTACTACTAATGAGGTACAGCTTACTGCTACCTCCGAAGATTCAACCGCGACCTTCAAAGTGCATTCAAATACCGATCCGGCCCACCCTATCATAACTACGGGCAGCGTAAGAAAAACTATTGCATTTACCAAAAGGGGCCAGGTGCAGGCGGGGTTTTCTTTTGATGTTTTATCAACCGACTTTGATGCCACCCACACCAGCGGGAACAAGACCTATCACTTTACGGTTATCCGCACATCCAACAACACCAATCTGCGCGAACTGAGGATAAACAACGTTGTAATTGCACGCCAGTTAGATACCACCTTCGATTTTAAAACCACTGTATCAACCTCGTCAATTACGCTTAAACCTACCATTGAAGAATTGGGTACTACCATAAAAATAAACGGCATTACGGTTGCAAGCGGCACCACATCACCCAGCATACCTTTAGCTTTGGGTGATAACGCGATCAGCTTACTGGTAACAGCGCAGGATACTGCAATCACCCAAACTTATACCGCAATAATAACCCGTGTACCGGGCAATAAGGCCGTATTGGCTGATATTGTGCCGAGCGCAGGCGAACTTTCGCCAGCATTTTCACCGGATAGCGTGAACAGTACGGTTACCGTGAGTACCAATACAACATCCATTAAAATAAAACCAGTGGCCGGCTTTACCTACCCTAACGTAACAGCCAAAGTAAATGGCGTACCGGTTGCTGCAGGTGCCGCATCGGCATCAATAACCTTAATTAAGGGTAATAACGTGATACCGGTTGAGGTTACCTCGGCCGATTCATCTCAAACTTTTACGTATATTGTTAATGTTGTCCGCCAAAATGCAAATGCGGATGTGGCCTCTATTACACTTAGCGAAGGCGAGTTGTCGCCGGTTGTATCTGCTAACGTACGCTCGTACAAGGCAACGGTAAGCAACGCAACCACCTCCATAACCATTTCGGCCATTGCGCAGGATACAGACGCAACGGTAGCCATATACAACAGCGTTGATACAGTGATAATGGCTGATACAGGGCATTATAGTGTTAACTTACCCCTTACCATTGGCACAAATAACTTTACGATACGCGTTACATCGCGGACGGGGGGCGATGTAAGCTATTATTCACTTCATATTATTCGCCCTTCCAATGTAGCGAGTCTTGCAAGCCTTTCTGTCAACACCGGTACATTATCCCCTGCTTTTGACCCAGGAACGTTAGATTATATGCTTCCGTTAAGCAACGAGATAAGAGCGATCAATATAACGGCTATCCCTACCGATCCAAATGCAACAATAAAAATAAACTTTTATCCATACCCGGCAGGCACAACCACTTTCAGCCAGTCGCTTGATCCTAACTCTAACATCATCGAAATTGCGGTAACCTCACAAGATAGATCGGAGACCTGGACATATGTTATACTTGCCAGGCCATCCAACAATACAAACCTGGACAACTTATCCATCAGCACGGGGCCGTTGTCGCCAGCGTTTGCCATCAATACCCTTAATTACACCGCATCGGTACCTGCCGCCACCACGTCAACCACCGTAATGCCCTATCCGCAAAACCCAAATGCGCGGATTACTGTAAACGGTATTCCGGTTGATTACAATGGCACAATGCCCACCATTCCATTGGCATTGGGTGCCAATACCATATCTACAGTAGTAACCTCGCAGGATGGTACCAAAGTGCGTACCTACAAAATTGTGGTAACCCGCCTGTCAAACAATACCAACCTTGCCGGCCTTACGCTTAGCAGCGGCACTTTATCGCCAGCATTTATAGCGGGCACAAGATCGTATACCGCAGATGTAAGCAACGCTACCTCATCTATAACGGTAACGCCTGTGGCCGCTAACCCACACGCCACAATGGAGGTAAATAACACAGTAGTGCCTTACGGCGGAACATCGGCTCCTGTATCACTTTCGGTAGGTAGCAATCTGATATATATTAACGTTACCGCACAAGATCATTCTAAAACCATCACTTACGCTGTAACCGTGAATCGGGCACCCGCTACTTTTGCCTTTACAGAGCGTCGCACGCAAGATATCGGCCCCGAAAACAAGCCCGGCAATACCGAAAATCCATCTAAGCCTATTGCAAGGCAGGCGATAGCCAACAAGAGCAATAAGATCATCGTAAACCAGTTGTCGGACAATGCTAATCTTACAAATCTTACGATTAACCCCGGCCATTTGTCTCCCGCTTTTGCGGCAGGCACATTAAATTACGAGGCATGGTTAACCCATGCAACTACATCTGTTGATATCACTGCAACCCGCGCTAACCCGAATGCCACCATAAGTGTGCATGGCACAACGCTGCCCCAGGGAACATCTACGTTTAACCAGCCGCTTAACCTGGGCACCAATGTTATCGAGATCGTAGTGAAATCTCAGGATGGATCGAAAAGCAATACTTATGTGCTTTTCATTACCCGGCCATCCGATAACTCAAACCTCCGGAATCTTTCTATAACCAGCGGCCCATTGTCGCCTGCTTTTGCCATCAACACCCTGAATTATACAGCTTCGGTACCTGCCGACACAACATCTATAAGGGTACGGCCTTTTGCCCAGAATTCAAATGCGCCCATCACTGTAAACGGCACCCCGGTTTACTCTAACAACTTTTCGCCACCTATACCTTTAGCGTTAGGCCATAATACCATATCAGTCGTGGTAACCTCGCAAGACAGCAGCAAGGTGCGTACCTATAAAATTGTAGTTACCCGGCTGTCAAACAATACCAACCTTGCCAGCCTTACGCTCAGCAGCGGCACTTTGTCGCCCGCGTTTGCCGCCGGCACCAGATCGTACACCACTTTTGTAGGCAACGCTACTTCTTCTATAACTGTAACGCCTGTGGCTGCTAACCCGCACGCTAAAGTGGAGGTTAATAACGTAGTAGTGCCTTACGGCGGAACATCGGCTCCTGTACCCCTTTCGGTTGGTAGCAATCTGATATATATTAATGTTACCGCACAAGATCTTTCTAAAACAATCACCTACGCCATTACCATTACCAGGGCGCCCGCTTCATTTGCCCTGCGCACGCCGCAAATAGCACCCGATTTAGCAGCCCCAAACAGCAAATTGAGCATTGCCGGCACGCTGCAGCAGCCGATAGTAAGGCAAGCCGTATCGCCAAACGGGGATGGCATTAACGATATTTTACTGATAGATGGTGTAGAAAGCTTTGCCGATAACACCCTGAAAATTATGAACCGCGACGGCAACCTCGTGTTCGAAAAAGCAAAATACGATAATCTTTCTAATGGCTTCGACGGGCACTCGGGCATTAATGGCAAGCAATTGCCGCCAGGTACCTACTTCTATTCATTAGAATACGCTTCGGGGGATGGAAAAGCGAAGCACAAAACCGGCTTTTTCGTATTGAAATATTAAGCAAGGCCGGATAATCGAACAGGAAAGCGATGGGCAATTAACCCATCGCTTTTTTTGTGAAGGTGCAGCCCTATTTAGCATAAAAATAACACTCCAAATCAGCAGGTTATGTTAAAAAGTTTTAACTTGGAGTAAAACATACTACCCTATGAACCTAATCCTTATCAAGACAGCCTATATGGCTGCCGTGAAAAAAAACCGAATCGATTTTACAAGAATTGCGTTAATTATTATTGGTATTTGCCTCTTTACGGGTTTTACGGGAGCAAACGCTGCGGGAACAAAAAAAGTCGAGAAAGCTTCATTTATTTCTACCAATGCCCGGCTCGCAAATTTAACCGTAAGTGCAGGCACGCTGTCGCCTTCGTTTAGCGCGCTGCAGCCGACTTATACCGATACAATAGGTAACGCCATTACTTCTGTTACAGTTACCGCTACCAAAGAACAAAGTGGTGCCGCTATAACAATAAACGGGATTAGCGTGGCCTCCGGTACAGCATCGGCAAGTTTGCCAATGGCTGTTGGAGACAATACCATTACTATTATTGCAACTGCGGAAGACGGCACAACCAAAAAAACTTATACGGTAACAGTACGCCGTTTAAACAATAACACCTCGCTCGACATCGTAGGTTTTTCTCTTATTGGTATATACGGTACCGTTTCACCTGATTTTTCTAATAGCGTTAACGATTATACAATTGCTAATAACCTCTACCCTGCTGATGGAATGGTTAGGGTGGTAATTCATAAAACCAACGATAATCCAAACGTTTCTATAACAATACCCCAGGCTACTGTAAGATACCCTGAAAGCAACGGATTTTTGGTTGCTGATATACCGATACATGAAGGTACTAACGTTATCGCTATGGTAATAACGGCAGAAGACCGGGTTACTACTAAAACGTTGCATTATACCATATATCAGAATTACAATAATGCCGACTTATCCAAACTTGCGTATGATTCAAATTCAAATTTTTCTATACCCTCAATTTCAGCAGGTGCTACCAGTTACCTTGCGCTAACATCACCCGGCGTAAACAGCATTTATTTGGGGCCTAAAACTGCAGACCCGCAAGCGTCTGTAAAAATAAACGGTGTTGCCGTTAGCAACGGGCAAAAAACAGTGAATTACCCTGTAATTACTGGCGGTCCTACTGCAACCGTTGTAGTAACGGCGCGCGATGGCGTGACAACTAAAACATATATTGTAAATGCGCGACAAAAACGACCTGCGCTTTTGGCAGGTATCACCTTCAGCGCAGGCCGCCTATCGCCGGCGTTTTCTACCGGGAGTACACAACAGTCGTATAAACTATATATCAGGAATACCGTAAACAACTTTCAGGTTAACGTTACCTCAAAAGATACATCAGCTTTGATTGAAGATTTTGATCGCCATATCTCCAATACCGGCAGCATTACTTATAACCTTAATGGCCCTACAATGTTAAAATTTCGGGTGTCAACGGTGGATGAGGCAAAAGACTATACCATTGAAGTAATACGCGAATCAACTAATGCCAACCTGGCGGATATAAGTTCTCGCGAATTGTCGCCGGCTTTCTCTCCCGAGGTAACAGATTACCGGCTTACCGTTTACCAAGCTTCTACCTCATATTATATAACTCCAGCTGACTTTACTGCCACTATTAAAATAAAGCTTAATGGTGCGGCGATGTCTTATAACGGCTACAGCAGCCTAAATTACTTTTATTTTAACATAGGCGAAAACACAATAAACATAACGGTTACCGCCCAGGATACCACAGTAAAACGTGTTTATACCATAGTGGTTAAAAGAGAGCCCGATAAAGCGGAGTTGTACTCCATTTATACCAGTGTAGGTGCATTAAGCCCCTATTTTAACGCGACAACAGGCAATTACCAGGTTAACGTTGCCGGTACTACATCTTCTATTAAAATAAAACCTTATCCCAGCGACCATTACCCTAACGCAACAGCTAAAGTGAACGGCGTATCGGTTGCACTGGGCGCCTATTCGGCAGCTATACCGTTAAATCTCGGCAACAATCAGATACTGGTTGTTGTTACCTCGGCAGACCTGTCAAAAACTTTCACTGATACACTCAATGTAACCCGGCAATCCAACGATACAAATCTTGCGGGGTTGAGCATCAGTCCCGGCCATCTATCGCCCGCTTTTGTGCCGGGTACATTCAATTACGAAGCCTTTTTAACCAATGCCACGATATCCGTTAATATTACGGCAACCCGTGCCAACGCGAATCAAAAAATAACGGTGCACGGTGTGGTACTGCCTGCCGGCACAAGCACTTTTAATGAGCCCTTAACCCTAGGCACCAATGTTGTTGAAATAGTGGTAGCATCGCAGGATGGATCAAAAAGCAATACTTACGTGCTTTTCATTACCCGGCCATCCAATAATTCAAATCTGCGCAACCTGTCGGTAACCGACGCTTCCTTGTCGCCGGCATTTTCCATTAATACCCTCAATTACACGGCTTCGGTACCACACGATTACAGATCCATCAAGGTAAGGCCTTATGCAGAAAATTCCAATGCGCCCATCACTGTAAACGGTATACCGGTATACTCTAATAATTTTTCGCCGCCCATACCTTTAGAGTTAGGTCCAAATACCATATCCGTTGTAGTAACCTCGCAGGACAGCAGCAAAGTTCGCACTTACAAAATTGTAGTTAGAAGGTTATCAGACAACACTAACCTCGCTGGTATTACCTTAAGCAGCGGCGCATTGTCGCCCGCGTTTGCGCCTGGGACGTTTTCATATACTTCGTCAGTAAGTAATGCTACATCGTCCCTAACCGTGAAACCGGTAGCTGTGAACGGGCATGCAGCTATGAAGGTGAACGGTGTAAGCATACCCTTCGGAGGAACGTCTGCAAGTTTGCCATTAGCCGTAGGAAACAACACCATCACGGTTACAACTACATCAGAAGATCTTTCCAGAACCCGCACCTATACAATTACGGTAAACCGTGCACCAGCAACATTTGCCGTTGCATCGAACACCAAGCCCGATATTAGCCCTAAAAACAGGTTGAACGTTGCCGATAATCTTTCGCAGCCTGTTGTAAGGCAGGCCGTATCGCCAAACGGGGATGGCGTTAACGATATTTTACTGATAGACGGTGTAGAAGGTTTTGCCGATAACACCCTGAAAATTATGAACCGCGACGGCAACCTCGTGTTCGAAAAAGCTAAGTACGATAATACCAACCGCGGTTTCGACGGGCACTCGGGCGTTAATAGCAAACTGCTGCCCGCTGGTACCTATTTTTATTCGTTTGAATATACGCCAGAAGGTAGCCGGGCAGCAAAACGCAAAACAGGCTTCTTTATATTGAAATATTAGTAAAACCAATAACGAATGAAAAGCGGCGGGTTAGATTCCCGTCGCTTTTTTTTCTTAAATTGTATATTCTGATTTTCCTGTAACAATCTGGTTACAAAACAATAGGGCAATTAAGAAAACTACCTACCTTTAAAAAAATATAATAAGCTATGAACCTGAGCCTTAAACAGATAAATTCCGGCACAACGGATCGACAAATTAACGCTTATTTAACACGCCTTGTAACTGTGCTAATAGCACTTTGCATATTTACCGGCGTTGTACGTGCAAAGGATACGGCAGCAGAAACTGTCGCTCCGCCATCTCCCGCAAGCCGGGCAGCTGTGCTCTCCAATAACGCAAACCTTACAAGCTTAAGCATTAGTTCGGGCACGCTATCGCCGGTGTTTAATAACGCCACGCTAAACTATAAAGACACTATTGCCAACGCAGTTACATCAGTAACCATTACGGGCATTACGCAGGATAGCCATGCCACTATCAAAGTGAACAATGTTGCGGTGGCCTCCGGCACTTCGTCGGCAAGTTTACCAATGGCGGTAGGCAATACCTTCATAAACGTTACGGTTATAGCCGAAAATAGTACCGTACAAAAACAATTTATTATTACCGTACACCGCTTAAATAACGGTATAGCAGTAAGCGGAATATCTGTGGCCCCCGAAATTTCGTCGGTGCCTTACCAGCAAACGCCAACATTCCAGAATGCAGTTACAAATTACGCTTTAGGTACGCTGTACCCTGCTAACGACAGGGTATTTGTTATTATAAAACGAAATAGTGTTTCTGCCAACGCAACCGCTGTTGTAAATGGGGTTACTGCGCAAATGAGTGGTAGCGACTATGGCTGCTATGTACCCGTAGTACAGGGGAGTAACGACATCCAGGTTGTTATCCGGGCGGAGGATGGCTCGGCATCAAAAACTTTCCATTTCTCCTTAAACAGGCCATACAACAACGCGGATCTTTCGAGGCTTGCATATCCTGAAGATATATCTAATTTCTACTTTAAACCAGCTACCTTTTCAAAAGATACTACAACCTACCTCGTGTTAACTAAACCTGGCATTACCAGTATTTATTTGGCACCTCAACCTGTCGATTCTTACGCAGTCATAAAAATAAATGGCGTTACTGTTACAAATGGGCGAAAAACCGCAAACTACCCATTGGTTACCGGTGGGCCAACAGCCACTGTTGTAGTAACTGCGCGAGATGGTGTAACAGCCAAAACTTACACCGTAAACGCTAAACAACAGGTGGTTAACAATAAACTTATCAGCATTACCTTAAACAGCGGTAGCCTCTCGCCTGCATTTTCGCCTACCCAGGCAACCTATACGGTTGCAGTGAGCAATGCCACCACGGTTTTTGAAATGACGGCTGTGGCGCAGGATTCGGCGGCAAAAATTCAGGACGACGAGCATGGTATTGAAGGCATCGGCAGTATTTTTATTAGCCAGGACTTGTACGTAGGCACAAATCGCTTTGAGTTTTTTGTAATGCCATCAGATGACTATGGTAACGATTATGTAAAAAAATATACGGTTAATGTCATCCGTCAATCCGTTGATGCCAGCCTAAGTAATTTAACCCTGAGCAGCGGTGTATTAAGGCCAGCATTTTCCCCATCTGTTACAAGCTATAAGGATACGGTAGATGCATCCTCTATAACTATTACACCAACTGCCACCAATAATAGTGCTACAATAAAAGTAAATGGCGTCGCTGTTGCAAGCGGCTCGCCCTCTGCAAGCATCCCCTTAGCAGCAGGCGATAATACCATTACCACGCTGGTAACTGCCGAGGACCCTTCTTATACCCGCACCTACACTACTACGGTTACGCGTATAGCTGGTAAATCGCTATTGGCAGATATTATTTTGGGCAGCGGATCGTTAAGCCCGGCCTTTTTGCCTACCCAAAGTGATTACGACGTTACGGTGCCCAACGCCACCGCATCCATAACCATAAAACCCGTCGCCTCGACGACTTATCCAGGAGTAACCATAAAAGTAAACGGTACAACGGTAACATCGGGTACTTTTTCTGCAGCGATACCGCTGAGTTTAGGCAATAACCTAATCTCGGTTATGGTAACCGCAGCAGACCTGTCCGAAACGCATGAGTATAAGATCGTTGTTAAACGCCAGTCTAACAACGCAAACCTTGCCACCCTTACGCTTAGCGAAGGCAGTATTTCACCCGCCTTGGTTAATGGTGTAACAAATTATACCGCCGAGGTTAGCAACAGCACCCCATATATAACCATTTACGCTACCACGCAGGATGCAAATGCAAAAATTAACGGCTACGAAGTAACACCCCAAACGAATACCCTTACACAAACCCGATTCGTTTATATAGCTACAAACACGCTCCATTTGGTGGTTACTGCGGAGGATGGCACTGTGCAAAATTACACGCTCAATATCATACGCCCATCAGATAATTCCAATCTTAAAAACCTTACGGTAAGTTCCGGCCGTTTATCGCCCGCCTTTGAAGCCGGTACACTAAGCTATGCAGACACGGTCACCGTAAGCTCGGTTACTATTACCCCACAGGGCGCCAACCCAAATGCCAAACTGCGGGTAAATGGGGTACCTGTGGCAAACAACACTGCATCGGCAAGCCTGCCATTAGCCATGGGCAACAACGTTATCCCCATACAGGTTACCTCGCAGGATAGCTCAAAAGTGCGTACTTACACGGTAAACGTAGTGCGGATAACCAAAGACGCTTTGCTGGCAAACCTACAGTTCAGCGGCGGCACCCTGTCGCCGTTTTTTTTGCCAACCGCTGGCAATTATAAAGATACTGTAAGCAACGCTACATCATCCATTACGGTAAAGCCTGTGGCCGACCCTGCATTCCCGAACGTAACAGTAAAAGTAAACGGTACATCCGTAACGCCGGGCACGGCATCGCCGGCATTGCCGCTGATAGTTGGCAACAACAGGATAATTACCGTTGTAACCTCGGCGGGTGGCACCCTTAGCCAAACCTATACCACCATGGTAACCCGCCTGTCCGACAATGCAAACCTGGCTAATATCGTTATCAGTAGCGGCACGTTGTCCCCCGCTTTTGCAGCGGGTACGTTACTTTACTCGGCCACGGTACCTAATAGCACCGGAATTTTCAGCCTTACGCCAACTGCCGCCAATCCGCACGCCAAAGTAAGCGTAAACGGCACGTTATTGCCTCCGGGGGCGGCGTATTTAAGGGAGCTCCCTGTTGGCAGGTATGTATTTACAATTACGGTTGTTTCGGAGGATGAATCGAAAAACAGATTCTATAATGTTGTGGTAACCAAACTGTCCAATAACTCCAACCTGAGCAAGCTCACACTCAGTGCAGGCACCTTATCACCGGCCTTCACTGCTGGCAGCACCAGTTACACGGCCTCGGTATCTAATGCTACAACAACTATTAAAGTAACGCCAACCGCTGCCAACGCAAATGCATATATAAAAGTAAATGGCATAACGGTAGCAACAGGCACTGCATCGCCGGCAATACCGCTGGCGGTAGGCCCAAATACCATATCTACGGTAGTTGTAAGCCAGGATAGCTCTAAAACCCGTACCTACGCCGTTACCATTACCAGGGCCCCCGCTTCATTTGCCCTGCGCACGCCGCAAATAAAACCTGATTTAGCAGCCCCAAACAGCAATTTGAACATTGCCGGCACGCTGCAGCAGCCGATAGTAAGGCAAGCCGTATCGCCCAACGGGGATGGCATTAACGATATCCTGCTGATAGACGGAATTGAAAGCTTTGCCGATAACACCCTGAAAATTATGAACCGCGACGGCAACCTGGTTTTCGAAAAAGCAAAATACGATAACATCAGCCGCGGCTTCGACGGGCATTCGGGTATTAATGGCAAACAATTGCCGGCCGGTACTTATTTTTATTCGTTTGAATATACGCCAGAAGGCGGCCGCGCAGCAAAACGTAAAACAGGCTTTTTCGTATTAAAATATTAGGCTAAGCAGCAAAGCCGGGTAATTGAACAGGAAAGCACTGGGTAACTACTCATCGTTTTTTTTGTGGAAGAGCGACAATATCTTTTGGTAAAAATTCCACTACAAATCAGCAGGTTATGTAAAAAAGTATTTAACTTTGAGTAAAAATCTATAACATCTATGAACCTAAGCTTTACCAAATCGGTGTACACCCAAACATGTAAAGAATACAGCAGGAGATTAAAGCTTATTGCTCTACTGCTAACTGGCCTTTGCTTGGTTACAGGCATTACAAAGGCAAATGCTACACCGGATAAGACAAAAAGGGTTGATGCACCTTTGCCTTTATCCAGCATAGCCAGGTTATCCGGTTTAACCATAAGCGTGGGGCATTTATCGCCGGCTTTTACCCCATTAACCGTAGGATACTCAGATACCGTTAGCAATGCAACTACCTCTGTTACCGTTACTGCTACACCCGAGCAGGCTGCCGCAACCATAAAAGTGAATGGTGTAAGCACCGCATCTTCCACCCCATCGGCAAATTTGCCATTAACAGGGCTTAACACCACCATAACTATTGTGGTAACTGCAGAGGATGGCACTACTAAGAAAACCTACACCATAACAGTGCACCGTTTGGATAATCGGACCTTAGTGAATTCTATTTACATATCAGACAATTACGCCATTGCCGGAGGTTACACTACCAGCCCCTCATTTTCCAATAATGTTACCAGCTATACCATTGCAGAAAAAACGCATCCGGCTGATGACCAGTTTTTTGTAAGGATTTACAACGCACTCCCCAGTACTACTGCCAAAGTGAACGGAACTCCTGCGAAGATGTATTATGGCACCAGTTATGGCTTGTATATACCCGCCCACCAGGGCATAAACAACATTGCGGTAGAAATAACGGCCGAAGATAGAGTGACCACCAAAACTTTCAATTTTTCGGTACCGAGTCCTTATGATAATACCGATCTGTCCAGGTTGCAATATTCCACTACAGATCACGATTTTTATTTTAAGCCGGCATTCAATAAAGATTCTTTAAATAATTGGGCATTAACAAAAGCAGATGTAAACCAATTTTACCTGGGGCCGCTAACGGCAGACCAATATGCCACGGTTAAAGTAAATGGTGTTGCAATACCACGAGGGGGAAAATCGCCCTCTTACAACCTAGGCCAATCGGCTGTGGTGGTTGTAACAGGCCGCGACGGTGTAAGCACCAAAACGTATACTGTAAATGCAAGGCACCAGCGGTTAAACAACAACCTGGCGAGTTATACAGCTAATGCCGGCACCTTATCCCCGGCAATTTCAACAGATTCATCCGATTATATGTTAAAGGTACCAAGCGGTATCAGAGAATCTACAATAACCTTTCGAACTGAAGACTCAACCGCAAAAATGGACGATCTTTTCACCAACTTCGGAACCGGCAGCCTTACTTTGAAAGCAAATTTTATTGAAGGCAGCAAAAAGTTTAATTTTTATGTTACGCCCCAGGATAACGATGCCGCGCATAATGTAAGAAGAAAATACACACTCAATATTATACATCTTTCGGGCAACGCCAAACTAAAGGGGCTGGTGATAAGCAGTGGCACAATCACTCCGGACTTCACTTATTACGAGCCGGAAACTACTATTTACAGGGTTACGGTGAGCACGCCCTCCGTCACCATTAAAGCTACTACAGACGTAGAGACTTCTACTATGCGCATAAACGGCGTTACCGTTGCCAGTGGTGCCACATCGCCCGCCATACCATTAGCCCTGGGCGACAATACAATTACCACGTTGGTAACAGCGCAGGATACAGCTGTAAAACGCCCTTATACCATCATAGTTACCCGGGTTGCCGATAAGGCAGTACTGAGCAATATTGCTACCAGTACCGGTACATTAAGCCCTGCATTTGCTCCGGCAACAAGCAGTTACCAGGTAAATGTTACCAATGCCACTTCTTCTATTACTATAAAGCCGTTTGCCAACAGCACCTACCCCAACGTAACAGTTAAGGTGAACGGCACATCGGTTACGCCGGGCACCAGTTCTGTGGCTATACCGTTGAGCCTTGGCAACAATCCGATCGCGGTTGTGGTTACCTCGGCAGATCAGTCGAAAACTTTTACATATACGGTTAACGTAACGCGGCTGTCCGACAATGCCAACCTTACAAACCTAACTATTAATCCCGGTCATTTGTCACCGGCTTTTGCCGCGGCAACACAAAATTACGGTGCCTTTTTAACCCACACCACCACATCCGTTACTATTACAGCCACGCCTGCCAACCCAAATGTTACTATGACTGTTGACGGGCAGCCATTGCCTGCACACACTACCACTTTTAATCGACCGCTGAACCTGGGCAGTAATGTTATCCAAATAGTGGTAACCTCTCAGGATGGGTCGAAGGTTAGAAATTACCTTCTTTCTATTACCAGGCCGTCTGACAATTCAAACCTGCGGAATCTTTCTATAACCAGCGGCCCTTTATCGCCGGCTTTTGCCATCAATACTTTAAATTACACTGTTTCGGTACCAAATGATAGTACATACACCAGGGTTAAGCCTTACGCCGAAAATTCTAACGCTCCCATAACGGTAAACGGAACGGATGTTTACTCCAACAATTTTTCGCCGTATATACCATTGGTCCCCGGCCCTAATACTATATCGATAGTGGTAACCTCAC
>NZ_CAMLOV010000013.1 GCF_946481715.1 uncultured Mucilaginibacter sp.
AAATAATAAAACCGGGTAAAAATATTTCATGTATATGATTTAGGTTTGTAAGGGCGCAAAGGTAAATTATTGTACGCGAAACGCCCTATAGTTTAAAAAAAATTAACATCCTATGGGACAACTGATAAACGATTTTGAAGCCTATCGCAGCAAAATGAACGATAGGATAATGGAGACCGCCAACACTAATATCAAGCGATTTTTTGCTTTAGATACCACCACCTATGCCGATGGGGCGCTGGACGTAAAAACAAAAGAAATGCTTGGGCTGGTAGCCAGCATGGTGCTGCGTTGCGATGATTGCATAAAATACCACCTGGGCAAATGTCACGAGGCAGGCGTACAGCACGATGAGATGAACGAGGTGTTTATGATAGCCAACCTGGTAGGCGGCTCAATAGTGATACCGCATTATAGAAGAGCGGTTGAGTATTGGGATGAGTTGAATGGCTTGTAATTTGACTGATCTGTATCGCCGATACCAAAAGATATTAGATGTAATGCAAGCATTGGTGCATCTCCAAAAAGTAGAGATTGTTCATGATGTAACAGTAAAATTGTAAAATCTAAAAATATTAGCATCTTCTTCTTTTTGTTCCTATTTTAGTCTGCATAATCAAAGCCGAAAAACCATGTCTGCTAAAGAAATAACCCGCTGTAGTTGGTGCGGCACCGACCCGCTTTATGTGGAATACCACGATAAAGAATGGGGCAAGGTAACGCACGACGATAAAATACTATTCGAATTTTTAACCCTGGAAGCTGCCCAGGCAGGGCTTAGCTGGATAACCATTTTACGCCGCCGCGAGAATTACCGCAAAGCCTTCGCTGATTTTGATGTGCATAAAGTAGCAGCCTTTACCGATGCTGATAAAGAACGCCTGATGAACGATGCCGGCATTATCAGAAATAAGCTAAAGGTGAACTCGGCTATCCGCAATGCGCAGTTGTTTATAGATGTGCAAAAGGAGTTCGGCTCATTTAATAATTACCTGTACAGCTTTATGCCCGGCGGCAAACCTATTGATAACCACCTTAAAAACGGTCCGCAAGCTACTTCGCCCGAATCTGATGCCATAAGCAAGGATATGAAAAAGAGGGGCTTCAAATTCTTTGGCAGTACCATTTGCTACGCACACATGCAAGCTACCGGCATGGTGAACGACCATGTTGAGGGATGTTCTTTTAGATAGGATTTCACCGATTATCTTTTGATACACCGATTTTATAAAAATGATTTCACCGATTTAAGGTTGATGAAAACATAATCGTACTTTTGAAAACACGCACCAATCTGTGAAATCAAAATCAATCGGTGTAATCAAATATTATGAAGAAGCTTTTTCTATTAGACGGCATGGCCCTTATTTACCGGGCGCATTTTGCATTAAGTAAAACCCCTCGCTTTACTTCTGGCGGGATGAATACCTCTGCGGTAATGGGTTTTACAAATACCCTGCTGGATGTATTAAAAAAAGAAAAACCCACCCACATGGCCGTGGTTTTTGATACCGACGCCCCAACCGAACGCCATACCGAATACGAAAAATACAAAGCCCATCGCGAAAGCATGCCCGAGGATTTGAGCAAGGCGCTGCCTTATATATTTAAGGTAGTGCTGGGTTTCAATATTCCGCTCATCACATCTGATGGCTATGAGGCGGATGACATCATTGGCACCCTCGCCAAAAAAGCGGAAGCTAAAGGTTACCAGGTTTACTGTATGACACCCGATAAGGATTTCGCGCAGCTGGTATCCGAAAATATCCGCATCTACAAACCCGCCCGAATGGGCAACGAGATGGAGATATTAGGCGTAAAAGAAGTACTTGCCAAATGGGAAATAGAACGCCCCGAACAGGTGATTGATATACTTGGGCTATGGGGCGATGCTGTTGATGGCATACCCGGCATACCCGGTGTCGGTGAGAAGACAGCCAAAACGCTAATAAAACAATATGGCTCTGTTGAAGAAATTATAGCTCATAGTCACGAACTGAAGGGTAAGCTACGCGAAAACGTGGAGCAATATGCCGAACAGGGCCTAATGTCTAAACGCCTGGCTACCATCAACCTTAATTCCCCGGTAGAACTTGATGAAGCCGGGTTGGAAATGTGCGCCCCAAGTAAAGATCTGCTGGAGCCGCTTTTTGCCGAACTGGAGTTCCGTACGCTGGGCCGCCGTGTGTTTGGCGACGATTTCAGTATTACCGAAACCCGCGCTGTATCCGTACAAACTGACCTCTTTGGCGAGCCGGTTGCCGGCGCACGTACCACCCTTACCGTAGACGTACAGGATGTTTATGAAGCTCCAAATCAGCCCGATGTAAAGAACATCAACACTGTACCTCACGAATATATCCTGGCAGATACCTTCGAGAAACGTACCGAATTGATAAAGATACTCAGCGAGCAAAAGAGCTTTTGTTTTGATACCGAAACTACAGGTACCGATGCCAACCAATGCGAGTTGGTGGGGCTCTCCTTCGCTGTAAAACACAACCAGGCCTGGTACGTACCTGTGCCTGCAGATGAGCAGGAGATTATGAAAATAGTGTCCGAGTTTAAGCCGGTGTTTGAAAATGCAGCCATTGGTAAAACCGGGCAGAACCTGAAGTTTGACATCCTGATGCTGAAGTGGTACAATGTGGAGATGAAGGGAGACCTGTTCGATACGATGATGGCGCATTATGTGATAGACCCTGATACCCGCCATGGGATGGATATCCTCTCGGAAAATTACCTGAATTATAAACCAGTTTCAATCACCGAGCTCATAGGCCCCAAAGGTAAAAACCAGGGTAATATGCGCGATGTAGAGATAGAAAAGATAAAGGATTACGCCGCCGAAGACGCCGACGTTACCCTGCAGTTAAAAACGATCTTCGAGCCGAAGATAAAAGAAGTTGGTGCCGAAAAATTATTGCACGAGATTGAGAACCCGTTGATATACGTTTTGGCGGATGTGGAGCATGAAGGTGTACGCATAGACCACGAAACGCTGAAGGAATTTAGCAAAGAACTGGAAACCGACATTGCCAAACTGGAAAAAGTGGTGTTCGAAAAGGCCGGCGTAAGGTTCAACATTGCATCGCCAAAACAATTGGGCGAGGTGCTTTTTGAGAAATTACTCCTCGACCCTAAAGCCAAAAAAACCAAGACCGGCCAATACCAAACCGGCGAGGATGTACTATTATCCCTTGCCGCCAAAAGCGATATCGTAAGGGACATCCTGGATTTCCGCCAGTTGCAAAAGCTAAAATCTACCTATGTAGACGCCTTGCCAACCATGGTGAACCAAAAAACCGGGCGCATCCATACCAGCTACAACCAGGCGGTTGCGGCAACCGGGCGTCTAAGTTCCAACAACCCTAACCTCCAAAATATCCCTATCCGCACCGAACGTGGCCGCGAGGTAAGGAAAGCCTTTATCCCGCGCGATGAGAACCATGTAATTGTATCTGCGGATTATTCGCAGATAGAGCTGCGTATTATTGCCGAGATAAGCAAAGACCCCAACATGCGCCAAGCCTTTATCGATAATATTGATATCCACACCGCCACTGCCGCCAAGGTTTATGGCGTAAGCATTGAAGAGGTAGACAGCACACAGCGCCGCAACGCCAAGGCCGTAAACTTTGGTATCATTTACGGGCAGTCGGCATTTGGGCTATCGCAGAACTTAGGTATCCCGAGGAAGGAAGCTGCCGATATTATTGAGAACTACTTTGCCCAGTACCCCGGCATTAAGCAATACATGAACGATACCATGAACTTTGCCCGCGAAAACGGTTATGTCACAACCCTAATGGGCCGCCGCCGGTACCTGCGCGATATTAACTCCGCCAATCAAACGGTACGCGGCTTTGCCGAACGAAATGCTATCAACGCGCCGATACAGGGGTCCGCTGCGGATATGATAAAAATTGCGATGATCAATATCCACCGCGAGTTTAAAGCTCAAAAGCTGGATGCCCGCATGACGATGCAGGTGCATGATGAGTTGGTGTTTGATGTGCCGCATTACGAAGTGGAGATTGTAAAGCCCATCATTTTGGAGAACATGAAGAACGCCATTAAGACCGAGGTGCCCATAATGGTAGAGATAGGTACCGGGGTGAATTGGCTGGAAGCGCATTAGGACGCGGGCGCAACTTTATTGCCGTTGACTTCGGCCAACGGATGCAGAGCAACTTAGAAGGCTTTAGCCAAAATAGTACATAGCTAAAGCCCCTTTTTATTTATCCGTGTTCGTCCCACAAATGGGACGGCAATAAATTTGAAAAATCATTATTCGTTTAGGCTCCCAAAAATAAACTTACTACCCTGATTACGCTTGATGCATCCGGCGCATATCAGCAAACTTACGAGCAGGCACGTGTGCTAAAATCAGCTTTACTTGCCTGCAATATTTCTTTTTAGAAACTATCTTTTAAATTTTTCTTCCGCGTTATATCACCTTATTGCCAAATCCGCAACAAAAGCTACTGTCTATTTCAGATAAATACCGAAATGGTAATTAACCACGGGTTTTAATTAAATAATAACACCATTTCAAACAGATTTTTCAAATTATATGTTTGTTCTATTTAGGAAATGTTTAGTACCTTAACCAAACATAATCCCGAATGAGAATATTCCACCTAAGTGCCGAGTGCTATCCTATTGCCAAAGTTGGCGGGCTTGCAGACGTTGTTGGTGCGCTGCCTAAGTATCAAAACCAGGCAGGCCAAAATGCAGCTGTAGTAATGCCCTTTTACAACCGCAAGTTTGTTCACGAAAACACATTCGATATGGTTTTCCAGGGCACTACGCTTTTGGGCACACGCAGGATATATTTTGAGATACTAAAAGAAACTACGGATAAACTGGGCTTCGAACTCTTTTTAATAAAGATACCTGGCCTGCTGGACAGGGAAAACATCTACAGTTATCCCGATGAACAGGATCAGTTTATGGCCTTCCAGATATGCTTTTTGGATTGGATAAACTGGAGCGGACAAACACCCGACCTGGTGCATTGCCACGATCATCATTCAGGATTGGTGCCGTTTATGATGTACCACTCGGCGCTATACAGGCGGTTGGCACATATCCCAACTATATTTACTATACATAATGGGCAATACCACGGTGCCTTTGGGTGGGAACGCTTAAACCTGCTGCCCGAAATTGATTTTTATAAAACAGGCTTACTTGATTGGAACGGCGGCATTAATCCCCTTGCTTCAGCCGTAAAGTGTTGCTGGCGGTTTACCACAGTATCACCGAATTATTTAAAGGAACTTTCTATCAACTCTAACGGGTTGGAATACCTTTTCTATGTAGAAAGGCATAAGGGTTATGGCATCATCAATGGCATTGATACCGACGTTTGGGATGCTGCTACCGACCCTATGGTGCCTAACAAATTCACCGTAACTACGATAAACAAGGGCAAGCAAAAAAACAAGGAATTGCTTTGCACACGCTTCCACCTCTCGCCGGATAAACCACTGATCGTATTCATCGGCCGATTGGTTGTGGAGAAAGGCGCTGATGTATTGCCAGCCGCCATCGAACGCAGCATCCAACAGCATGGTGATGATGTAAACTTTTTGATATTAGGCACTGGCGATACCGAAACCGAAATGGCCCTGCAAAAGTTAAAGGATTTTTACCCGCAAAACTGTAACGTGTTTATCGGTTACGATGAATCGTTGGCACATTTGATATACGCCGGGGCAGATTTCCTGCTGATGCCGTCGCGGGTGGAACCTTGCGGGCTCAACCAACTTTATGCCATACGTTATGGCACAATACCTGTGGTGCGTACAACCGGCGGCCTTGCAGATACCGTTATAGATTTCGGCGACGAAGATGGCTATGGTATCCGTTTTAATAATGTAGATGTTATCGATATCAGCAACTCGATAACACGTGCGGTTGAATTGTACAGCGACTCTAAAAAAATGCTGATGCTGCGTAAGCGGATGATGGGCCTTGATTTTTCATGGGGCCGGTCGGCAAAAGAATATATTGACCTATACGAAAGTTTAATTCCTACGATATGACATCAAAAGTAATCAGCATTGTACTTGGCGGTGGCCAGGGTAGCCGTTTAGCACCGCTAACCCAAACACGTTCGAAACCGGCAGTGCCTATTGCAGGTAAATACCGATTGGTTGACATCCCCATCTCTAACTGTTTACATTCGGGTATCAACAGGATATTTGTGTTAACACAGTTTAACTCGGCATCGCTCAACAAACACATCAAAAACACCTACCATTTCAGCACTTTTAGTACCGCTTTTGTGGATATTTTGGCTGCCGAGCAAACCCCTACCAGCGCGGGCTGGTTTCAGGGTACGGCCGATGCGGTTAGACAGTGCCTGCACCACCTGGCTGTACACGAATTTGAGTATGTGCTGATACTATCGGGCGACCAGTTATACCAGATGGATTTTGAGGAGATGATAGCCCAGCACGTAGAGAAAAAGGCTGATATCTCTATTGCTACTATCCCTGTGCATGTAAACGATGTGCCCGGCTTTGGTATATTAAAAACGGATGAGAACAACCTTATCACTTCATTTATCGAAAAACCAAAAACCGGTTTCGAGAACTGGGTATCAGAAGTTAGCGACGAGATGAAAGCACAGGGCCGTATTTACCTGGCATCAATGGGTATTTACATTTTCAACCGCAAACTGCTGTACGAGCTTTTAGAAGGAAATGACAATACCGATTTCGGTAAAGAAATCATCCCCCAATCAATAGAAGGGCATAAAGTAGTAAGTTATCAATACGAAGGTTATTGGACCGACATCGGTACCATACCGTCCTTTTTTGATGCCAACCTCGGGCTTACAGACGATATCCCGCAGTTTAACCTGTTCGATAAAAACCACATCTACACACGTGCCCGCATGCTGCCGCCTACCAAAATATCGGGTACGCATTTGGATAGGTCAATTATTGCGGACGGTTGTATTATTAACGCGAGTTTGATTACCCGCTCTATTGTGGGTATCCGCACCCGCATTGGGCTTTACACTACCATTGATAGCTGCTACATAATGGGTAGCGACAACTATCAAACCCTGGATGAAATAGCCGCTGCGAAAGCCAATGGCGAGCCAATTATGGGTATTGGCGACAGGTGTACCTTGCGCAACGCCATCATTGATAAAAACACCTACATTGGCGACGATGTAAAGATCAATTGCGGCGGTAAATTGCCCGATGGCGATTTCCCTACCTATACGGTTGTAGATGGCATTGTTATCGTTAAGAAACGCGCCATCATCCCAAGCGGAACTGTGATTTAATAAATAGTTTTATGCACAAAACGGCTCTGCAAACTGCGGGGCCGTTTTGGTTTTAAAAAATGGGGTTAGCCATGAAAAAAGTAAATGTGGTGATTGGAGCCGGGTCTATAGGCCAGGCCATAGTGCGGAGGGTGAGTGCAGGCAAGCATGTATTGTTGGCAGATATCCGCATGGAAAATGCCGAAGCTGCAGCTAAAACGCTGGCTGACGCCGGGTTCGAAGTAACTACCGCAACGGTAGACGTAACCTCGCGGCAATCCGTACAGGCATTGGTTGCGCTGGCTACTGCTATCGGCGAGGTTGTCGGGGTAATCCATGCGGCGGGGGTTTCGCCATCGCAGGCGCCTGCGGCAGTTATCTTGAAGGTAGATCTGTATGGCACCGCGCTGGTGTTAGAGGAATTTGGGAATGTGATTGTTGCAGGCGGTGCAGGCGTGGTTATCGCGTCACAGTCGGGGCACCGGTTGCCGCCGCTATCGATACAACAAAACGCCGAGCTTGCCACCACCCCCACAGATGAGTTGCTTGCTCTACCATGGCTTCAGCCCGATAAGGTTACCGACCCGCTGAACGCTTACCAGATCTCCAAAAGAGGCAATTCCTTACGTGTAATGGCCGAGGCGGTACGCTGGGGCAAACGCGGCGCGCGGGTAAATACCATCAGCCCCGGCATTATCATAACCCCATTGGCTAACGATGAGCTAAAGGGCCCGCGCGGCACAGGGTATAAGCGTATGCTGGAAACTTCGCCGGCAGGTCGCGCAGGCACCCCCGATGAAGTGGGCACTATTGGCGCACTTTTGATGGGGCAGGATGGAGCCTTTATTACCGGGAGCGATTTCCTGATGGACGGAGGCGTAACGGCGGCTTATTGGTTCGGAGAGCTCGCGCAAAAATAGCTTCGGATATTTATACAAGTAAAAACACCTGTTATGGGTGAATGCTTTTCTGCGTCAAATCAAACGAAACCTTATAAGTCTAAACTTTCTCCAATTGCTGGCAACTTAAGGTTAAGCCCCGCCTTAATAAATTTCTCTTTTACCTCTTCCTTATCTATTTTGATTACCGGGAACGAATCGTAATGTATCCCTATAATATTTTTGCAATTAATGAATGCTGCCGCTTTAATGGCATCATCTGCACCCATGGTGTAGTTATCGCCGATAGGTAAAAACGCCCAGTCGAGGTTCTCATCTTCCAGCAATTTCATATCGTAGGTAAGTGCAGTATCGCCTGCAAAGTATATTTTTTTCCCTTCGGCGAAAATAACAAAGCCCGCCGGGTTGCCGCCGTTGCTGCCATCGGGTAAGGCACTGGAGTGGACGGCATTCACCATTTTTACACGGCCGAAATCGAAGTTAAATCCGCCGCCGATGTTCATGCCGTGCGCATTATCAATATCTTGCTTGCCCAGCCAGCCTGCAATCTCGGCAATGCAGATAACTTTGGCGCCGCTTTGTTTTTGCACTTGTACCAGGTCGGCAACGTGGTCGCCATGGCCATGGGATACAAGGATGTAATCAGGCTTGAGGCTTGTTACATCAACAATGCCTTTAGCCAGCTCGTTGTAGGTTATAAAGGGATCGAACAATAGCTTTTTGCCGCCTGCTTCCAGTTCAATGGCCGACTGGCCTAAATAAGTAACTTTCATAAACGATCAAATTAAAGTAAGTAAATTACAAAACCAGGCAGCTGTTTATACGCAACCCTCTTTAACGTTTATATTAGATATGCTACTTGCCAAACAGGCCGCCCATTCCGCTAAACATAGCGCTGGTCATGGCTGCCATTTCGCTTTGGCTCACGTTGTCTGCCTGTTCTATCGCTTTATTAACAGCAATCACCAGTAGCTCTTCCAGTTCTTCTTTATCGGCTTCCTTCAAAAAAGCCTCATCAATGGTAACTGATTGAACAACCTTATTCCCATTAGCCTGCACGGTTATTTTGCCGCCCTCGGCGCTGCCGGTTACGCTGATTGCATCCAGCCTTTTCTTTACTTCGCCAGCCTTTTGCTGGGCTTCCATTAATTTATCAAACATAACAACCTCCAAGCCGCCCCGATTGGGAGCAGAATTTTTATTTTACATTTATATTCTCAAAAATTCCCCTTCAGGGTGCTGGGGGTTCGCTACTAATCTTCCTCCGTATCCCCCGCGCCATTATAAGCACCTTTACGTACTACCGGCATGCCTGTTATTTTAAACAAATCATCCAGGTGCAACAAGCTGCCGTTTACCAGGTTTCCCAACAAAACAATGGTGACATCGTTTTTAAGGTCGCGCAGGTAAATATGCCGAAAACCGTGCCACCAACCGGTGTGGTAAACAACCTGTTGCCCCGGTGCATCAAATATACGCCAGCCGTAGCCATAACTAAAATGCCCGCGCACCATCGGGTTGTGTGCCGTGTAAGCAGAATCCTGGGTGGCGGGTTTTATTAAGCGCCCGGCTTTTAGTGCCTGATCAAAGATGAACAGATCGCCAACGGTGCTGTAAATGCCTTTATCGCCCACAGGGCCATCCAAAAAGTTTTGCGCTACCGAATAACGCCAACTATTGCGGTCGTGTCCTACTACATCAACAGGTATTTTATCATATACCGCTTTGGAATAAACGGCAGTATGCGTCATCCCGGCGGGTTTAAAAATGTTTTCCATCATGTAATCGGCATAACTCTTACCGGTAACTTTTTCTATAATGGCGCCAAGCACCATAAAATTAGAGTTGTTGTAATGAAATTTTTTATCGGGGGCAATATACCTTGCCGGCTTATACTGCGCTATCATTTGCATAGCGCCGGCGTTGGTTAGGCCTTTCTTTTGGTCGCGGTGCTCCGACCTATAAATGCCATCCACAAAATAAACGTAATTCATCATGCCCGAGCGGTGCGTAAGTAATAAGCGGATAGTGACGCCTTCGTACGGAAAATCGGGGAAAAACTCTTTAACATTTTGGTCGAGTTTTATTTTGCCGCGTTCCCAAAGCTGCATAATTGCAGTGCCGGTCATGGTTTTGGTAACCGAAGCCAATTCGAACTGCGAGCCAATTTTGAGGCTGTCTCGCGTAAGATGGTTAGCCCAGCCAAAAGAATTCTCATAAACAATTTTACCTTTTCTTGCTACAAGTACATTGCCATTAAAGCCACTAACCTTGTGCAAGTGTTGCATAAATCCGTCAATTTTTTTGTCGCCGGTTTTAGGGTCATATTTTAATAACCCTGCGGGGTTAAAGGGCTTCATTGGGTCGGCGGAGGCCTCTTTTTTATCAGCCGGGCCGGATGAGCATGCTGAGGATAAGAACAAGGAAGCCACGCAAGCAGCTTTGAGCACAAAATTCATAGGTAAAAAATTCTTCTTTAAACGAAAGCGAAAATGAGAAATTATATAGAAGGTTAAAGACAAAAATTTAAATAATGTTTCAACACAATTAAAAACAAGTTAAATTTATGCATGAAACTATTTCGCAAAGCGTTAGTAATTGTGCGGATGATAGCCAGTTATTTCGATGCTTACAGCCAGGAAAACCCCAGCGTATTTGAACTTGTAAAACAAGGAATTGAATTAAACAGCCAAAAGAAATATGCCGAAGCCACTGAAAAATACAAAGCGGCTTTAGCCACCGAGCCCGAAAACGTACAGGCTAATTACCAAATGGCATTTACGCTTTTCTCTGCCGGACGAAATGCGGAAGCGCTGCCCTTCATCGATAAAGCAACCAAAGGCACAAACCCCAAATTCACTGCCGCCGCCTATAGCCTCATGGGGAGTATTTACCAGGGCATTGGGCAATTGCCCAATGCAGTTACCGCCTACCAGGATGCCATTAAAGCGGATAGCACTAATCAGCGTATTTATTACAATTTGGGGATAGCTTATTTTAAAGGCAAACTATATACCGAGTCCGAAGCCAGTTTTGAGGCTGCGGTAAAAAAAGACAGCAGCGATGCTGGTAGCTGGCGAATGTACGCACTTGCCACATTCCATCAAAACAAACGGGCACAAGCCTTATTGGGATTCTGCAGCTTTTTGATATTGGAGCCTAATTCGGCTAAAAGCGCGGAGGCCTTTGGCAACCTGCAAAATATTTTGCGACAGGGCGCGCTTCAGCCGGAGCCCGGTTTCAAGCCGCCATCTATCAACAAAATAATGGCTGAATATCAAAAACAAATGATAGGATTAGCGTTAGAAGGTATGCCGAAACGAAGGTTTAATAATCAAGGTGACTTACTTACAGCGCAACTCAAAGCGGTATTTGATGGTCTAAATCAGATTTCTGCACAAAAGCAATACCTGTGGCTTAACCTCACCGATTATTTTGGCAAACTTGCTAGTACAGATAACGTGCCCGCCTTCGCCCGATATATCAGCCAAAGCGCAAAACCAGAGAGCGCGAAATGGTTGAAGGATAATGCGGAGAAAGCGAATGCTTTGAAGGCATGGTTATCAGCTAATAAATTAAAATTTAAGTAATGAAAATTAATCGCCGCTGGCTCCGCTAGGGTATTATCGTTTTAGTTATCATGCTCTTCATATTCGGGTTCGGTTATATTAATAGTCGGATTAGTTTTAAATATGAAGTACAGGATTCATTATCTGGCGGCCAAACCCTCAACGAGCATCAAAAAGAAATCATCGGATATATAAATTCGAGCAAAATAGAATTTATTGGCTGCGTAGTTTTACTGATAGCGGTTTTAATAGTTATCAATTCTGAACCCTCTTTTAACGGGCGGGTTTCTTATGTAAACAAGGGCGAGGCTGACCTGTAAAACAATTCTCCTGTACCAAAAAGATTACTTCATCTCTTCCCCATACTCCATTTAAAACCCTAAATTTGCCCCCGCAAAACATACTATCCATATGAGTTTCAGAACCGAATATGATACCATGGGCGCGGTACAGGTACCGGCCGACAAATACTGGGGCGCACAAACCGAGCGCAGCCGTAATAATTTTAAAATTGGTCCGGAGGCTTCTATGCCGAAGGAGATTATAGAGGCATTTGCCTATTTGAAAAAGGCTGCCGCTTACACCAATACGGATTGCGGCGTATTGCCAGCCGAAAAACGCGACATGATAGCCGCCGTTTGCGATGAGATCTTGGCGGGCAAACTGGATGGCGAATTCCCGCTGGTGATTTGGCAAACAGGCTCGGGCACGCAATCAAACATGAACGTAAACGAGGTAGTTGCCAATCGCAGCCACGTTTTACAGGGCAATACTTTGGGCGAAGGCAAAACCTTTATCCACCCTAATGATGATGTAAACAAATCGCAATCGTCAAATGATACCTATCCAACAGCTATGCACGTTGCTGCCTATAAAATATTGATAGACGTTACCATCCCGGGTATCGAAAAACTGCGCGATACCTTACAAGCAAAAAGCGAAGCGTTTAAAGCAGTTGTAAAAATTGGCCGCACCCACCTGATGGATGCTACGCCGCTTACCTTGGGCCAGGAATTTTCGGGCTATGTATCGCAGCTTAACCACGGGTTGAAAGCGTTACGCAACACCTTTGAGCATTTAAGCGAGTTAGCCCTTGGCGGTACAGCAGTAGGTACTGGTATCAATACCCCAAAAGGTTATGATGTAAAAGTGGCTGAATACATTGCCAAATTCACCAACCTGCCATTTATAACGGCCGAGAATAAGTTTGAAGCATTGGCCGCACATGATGCCATTGTAGAAAGCCATGGCGCTTTAAAACAGATTGCTGTTTCTTTAATGAAAATTGCAAACGATATCCGCATGCTGGCTTCCGGTCCACGCTCGGGTATTGGGGAGATACATATCCCTGATAATGAACCTGGTTCGTCTATTATGCCGGGCAAAGTTAACCCAACCCAAAACGAAGCCGTTACTATGGTAGCGGCGCAGGTAATGGGCAATGATGTGGCCATCTCGATAGGTGGCAGCAACGGACACTATGAATTGAATGTATTTAAACCGGTAATGGCGGCAAATTTCTTGCAGTCCGCCCGCTTAATTGGCGATGCTTGCGTATCATTTAACGACCATTGCGCCGTTGGCATCGAGCCAAACTACGAAGGCATTAAAAAGCACCTCGAAAATTCATTGATGCTGGTAACCGCGCTTAACCCGCACATTGGGTACGATGCTGCTGCAAAAATTGCCAAAACTGCGCTGAAAGAAAACAAGTCGCTGCGCGAAACTGCGGTTGGACTTGGTTACCTTACCAATGAGCAGTTCGACCAGTGGGTGCGCCCCAAAGATATGATAGGCGGATTGAAATAGCCTCAGCCTCCGGAAGGGGGAATTGAAAACATTGCTTTAACCCCTCTCCGTTGGAGAGGGGTTTTAAATATTAAATATTCATGCAAAAACCTTTCGCCTTTTACCTTTTGCCTTTTGCCTTAATTATGGCTTGCGGCTTAACAGCCTGCCGCTTCAACCCCAATATGCAGGGCCAGGGCGAAGCTGCTTTACAAGGCGAATGGCAGCAGGACACAGGAGCTTTGCAAAAAAAGCTGGTTAACTATTCGCTTTACCATTTCAAATTTAGCTGCGATTCGTTTTTCGTGAGCATTAAATCCTTCAGCAAAGCTAACGGCGGCTACCCGGATAGCTGTGTACGAAATGGGCAATGGGGCGAGTACGCCAAAGGCGTTTATGCACAAAAACATGATACACTGCACCTGAAGGGGCTGTTCTGCAACCCCAATTTCAGCTATAAGGTTGAAGGCGGCTGTTTCCGTTCGGGCAAGTACGAGGAAACTTTCAAGCTCCGCAACAAATCCGATTCTGTTATTCAATTTTTCCCAACATCAAGCGTTATCCCTTTTGATGCGCAATTAATTAAACGTGCTACCTGCATCCCCAAAACACTATAATATGAAAAACCTCTTCAAAAAATTACTGTTGGCAGCTGCCATACTTTACATCCCGGTGCAAACGATGGCATGGGGTACCAACGGGCACCGCATTACGGGGCAAATTGCATACAGCTACCTTACGCCAAAAGCAAAGGCTGCTATCAAGGCTATTTTAGGTAACGAATCGTTGGCGCTGGCAGGCAACTGGGCCGATTTTGAACGCTCGAACCCTGATTATAAATACACCGAGGTATGGCATTACGTTAATTTGGATAAAGCCTACACTTATCCCGAAATGCAGGAGTACCTGAAGAAGGACACCGTTACTGATGCCTATACCAAACTGGTATTTTTAATGGGCGAATTGAAAAAGAAAAGCTTGAGTAGGGACCAAAAATTTTTCGCCCTGCATATGCTTATCCATTTAATAGAGGATATCCACCAGCCCATGCATACGGCGCATAGCTTTGATAAAGGCGGTAACGATGTAAAAGTAACGTGGTTTAATAACCCAACCAACCTGCATACCATTTGGGATTCCCAACTCATTGATTTTCAACAAATGAGTTACACCGAGTACGCTGCCGAAATTAATCATACCACAGCCGCGCAACGTGCCGCATGGCAAAAAGCACCAGTAGCGCAGTGGCTTTACGAATCGAACAAGATATGCCAGGATATTTACGCTTACTCTAAAGATGGCGACAAAGTAAACGCTTACAACTACAATTATAAATTTATTGGCACTGTAAACCAACGCCTGCTGCAAGGCGGCGTAAGGCTGGCCGGTGTTTTAAATCAAATATTTGGATAACAAATGTTGGAAAGTTGAAATGTTGGAAAGTTAAGCCCTCCCGATAATAACATTTCAACCTTACAACCTTCAAACAACTATGAAAATACTTATGGTATGCCTTGGTAACATTTGCCGGTCGCCGCTGGCGGAGGGGATAATGCAACACCTGGCAGATAAAGAAGGGTTAGATTGGCAGGTTGATTCGGCAGGTACCGGTCATTGGCATATTGGTTCACCGCCCGACAGGCGATCCATCCGTGCTGCTGCCGACCAGGGTGTAGATATCAGCAAACAGGTTTGCAGGCTGTTTCGTGTGAGCGATTTTGATGAGTTCGACCTGATACTGGTGATGGATAAAAGTAACCTGAGTGACATTTTAGCCAAGGCACGCAATAACCATGATAAAAATAAAGTTAAGTTATTGCTGGGCAACAACATAGTACCCGACCCGTACTACGACGACAACCAATTTGCCCCGGTGTTTAAATTGATTGAAGCCGGTTGTAAGGAAATTATCAAACAGTATAAAGACAAATAATTGATCAAAATTATATGAAAACACTTCTTTTAAGCATCATTATGGCGTTTAGCATTGCAAACGTTAATGCCCAGCAAGCCAACAGCGTTGATAAAATAACCGCCTATTACATCGGCCTAAAGGAAGCGCTGGTAAACAGCAATGCGGAGTTGGCCAAAAGCAAATCGGCAGAATTACTTACCGCACTTACAGCCCAATCCGCTAAAAGCATGCAACCTAAACAGCAAAAGACATGGGCTATTTACCTTGCCAAGCTAAAATTCGATAGCCGCCACATCAGCGAAACTACCGTGATCGACCACCAGCGCGAGCATTTTGCAAGCCTGTCTAAAAACATATATGCCTTATTATCAAGCTTAAATATGAATAGCGCACCGCTTTACCAGCAGTATTGCCCTATGAAAAAATCTTATTGGTTAAGCGAAAGCACGGATATCCGCAACCCTTACTACGGCGAAGATATGATGGAATGCGGCAAAGTAACTGCTACAATTAAAGCGGCGAAGTGATGATCGCCTTTGTAAACGCAGGGCAGGATTAACGACGATACACCGTGTAATTGTACGATTCGTACAACTCGTACACTTTCGTACAACCTGGACGATTTCGCACAAGTTCGTACAGTTTCGCACACTTTCGTACAGTTTCGTACAAATTCGTACAGTTTCGTACAGCAAAAAAGCGGTTTACTAAAATTTGCGTTTTTCGGACGTTTTTCGGTGTTTTTCTTTGGTTTTCTTTGTTATTCAAACTTTCTGAAAAACGGTGTATTTAGGCTTTCATCAACCATAACGATGGCATACCTTTTGGGCTTAAAATAAAAAAGGAAAGCCCCCAAATTGGAGGCCTTCGTTTTTCGCCGACATCAATTATTACGCCCCTACATAAAGGGCAATAACCTTATTGGCTTCTTCCTTATTTTTTGCTGCGCTCCATTTTTCTTTTACCGATTGGTCGCCTAATTCAAATAGCCTTTCGAATAATAGCTTGCCGTCCTTTTTGCCGGATAGTTTGATGGTGTTGTTTTTTGCAAATACATTGTCCCATACGGCGCGCACATCCGCCCAGTAGTTTTGCTGGCTTGCCCACCAGGTTTTGGCGTAGGCAAATTTAGCCTCGTCAACTTTTGTAAATTCTTCGTAGCCTTTTTCCTGCGCAAGCAGTTTATCGCCTCCGGGCGCTCGCACTATTTTTTTATTATCCTGCTCAAACATCCAGCCTTGCGGGGTTAGGTAAATGCGGTTGCCACGGCGTAATACGTTATAGTCGCTACGTTTTGTAAACTCGCGGCGCGGCAGTGGCGAATCGGTTTCGCTCTGCCACTGGTGGCGGCCGTCCACATGTACCCAGGTGCCAATACTTTCGTATCGCGGGCTATCATCTACCTGCAACACTTTTTGCACCCATTTGCCTTTAACATCGGCAGGTGCAAGCGCAACCTTTTTCCAGGTATTATCTTTATCGTAAGTTAAAATGGTTGGCTGTTCGTAAACCCAGTCTTCGCGCCAGTGTTTAATAACGGTGCTATCGCCTACCACCAATAGATGCTGTATTACAATTTTCTTAGGGGAATCTCCCACCACAACGGCCCATTCGTATCCCCAGGAGTGGTAGCGCGGATAATATTTATAAGCGGTATCGGGGGCAAACGTCTCGGCATAATTAAATGTTACTTTATAGTAACCCGCCAACGATTTAATGGCCTGCCTGTCTTGCTCGAGTTTTGATTGCGCAAATGCACTTATGGATATGGCGCAGATGCTTAAGGATAGGATAAGTTTTTTCATCTATTATTATTTAGACTAAATCTAAATACAAAGAAAGACATTATTTAGTTATTTCCAAATCCTGATGAAATAAATTAAGCAATTGAGTGTTTGTAATCAGTAAGTTAAACCGTATTTTTGTAGTATGATCAAAAAGCAGGGAGCATTGTTATTGGCCTTACTGTATATTATTACAGTAGCCGGCTTTGCGCTAAACCTGCATTATTGCGGCAACCATGTGGCGGATGTACAGATAAACGCGCCTGCAAAGGCCTGTACTGCACCAATGGCCAAAAGCAAAATGAATTGCTGTAAGGACAGCAAGCTGGATGTAAAGGTGAAAGATGATCACCAGAAAGAGTCCACTTCGTTTTTTTCACGGCTTTTTGTTTTTGAATTCCCAAAATTCCCTTTCGCTGATTTCCTGTTTTCGGCACAATCGCCCTCATCAGAGTCGCTACCAGACCGTGGCCCGCCGGATATCACCGCGAAGGGCATCGCTGTTTTCATTAAAAATTGCATTTTCAGGATTTGACCGTAATTAACCACACATTAATTACCCTATCAATTCAAATTCAATTTTAAAAACATGAAAACCATCAAAATATATATCATCCTTTTAATTGCAACCGTAAGCGTTGCAAAAGCACAATTCACCAAAGCCGAACTGCAAGTTAGCGGCCTTACCTGCTCGCTTTGCGCAAACTCTACCGAGAAGGCCATCAAAGCGTTGCCCTTTGTGGGCGAGATAAAACCAGACCTGTTACATAATATTTACCGCATTACATTCAAAGAAGGCGTACCGGTAGATTTTGAACAGATCACCAAAAAAATAAAAAGCGCCGGCTTCTTTGTAAACTACTTTAAAACCACCTACAATTTCGCCAACACCACCGTTGCCGAAAACGCCTTTACTTACGGCGGCGATACATACAAAGTTTTGAATGCCGATAAACCGTTAAGCGGAGAGGTATCGTTAACCATTGTAGATAAGGGCTTCGCGCCAAATTCGGTATCTAAAAAGTACCTGGGCAAGGTTGCCGAAACACCGGCCGCATCTGGTAAAACATACCACGTAGCAATTTAAGGGCTTTCTTAAATCTTATTTTTATGAAAGCTATCTTAATGGCATGTTGCCTTATGGCATCTGCTGGCGTTGCATTTGCGCAAGAATTATATGTAAATACCGAACCCGCCAGCAATATGGCTGCCCATTCCCTGGGCATCCGGCTGGAGAACCAGGGCTTTACATCCCCGGATTTTAAAAACCGTACCACGCTGGAAATGATGTATGGTGCCACAGGTAAACTAATGGTGCATGGCTCGGCCTATGTATCTGATTTTTACAGGCAGGGCCAGCACCTCGAAGGCGGGAGCGTTTACGGTAAATATCGTTTCTTATCTATCGATACCGTGCAGTCGCATTTCCGCGGTGCCATTTTTGGCAAAGCATCTATCAGCAGCAACCCCTTCAACACACAGGAAATTGCTTTAGAGGGCGATAACAGCGGCATACAGGGCGGCCTTATATTTACAAAACTCATCCATAAGCTGGCATTATCCGGCTCGGCAAGTTATTTGCGGGCTTTTAATAATAGCGGGAATGCCCCATCTATTACAGGCGCAAAAAATGCGATGGCTTACAGTTTGTCGGCCGGTTATTTGCTATTGCCAAAAAGCTACACCAGCTATAAACAGGTAAACGTAAACGTTTATGCCGAATTGCTTGGCAAAAGCAACCCTGGTTATGCGCAAAGTTATTTGGATGTAGCGCCTGCGGTACAATTTATTTTTAACAGCGTTTGCCGACTGGATCTTTCTTACCGTGCCCCCCTTTTTAATTCGATGGAGCGCTTTAGCAAAAACATGTACCTGGTACGTTTCGAGTACAACTTTTTCAATTTATAACATTCTGTAAATCCAGACGCAAAATATTGCGTCTCTACACGTCATCCATGAAAAAACATATTTTATTAGTAGCTACGCTTACCATAACCCTGGCCACAATGGCCCAGGATATGAACCACATGCAGCACATGCAAAAAGATACGGCCGCTAAAAAGCCAATAAAGCATGACCATGCTGCCATGATGAAAAATATGCAGCACGATACCACCCATAAAATGGGCATGATGACCAGCCAGTTCTCGCTGGATCTGCCCATGAACCGGGATGGCTCCGGAACATCGTGGGTGCCCGATGAAACGCCGATGTATATGTACATGATCCATGGAAAAAAATGGATGCACATGGTACATGGCAGCGTTTTTTTGCGCTATAACAAGCAAGACCTATTTAACAAAGGCAGCCGCGGTGGTAGCCAGGTTGATGCCCCAAACTGGCTGATGTATATGGCACAGCGCAAGGTGGGCAAAAACGGGCTGTTTGCTATCAACACCATGTTCTCGTTTGATCCTTTTACCGTTGGCGCAAGCGGTTACCCGCTGCTTTTCCAAACCGGCGAATCGTACCGGGGCAATAAATTGGTAGACCGCCAGCACCCGCACGACCTGTTTGCCGAACTAAGCATTGCCTATACGCAACGTGTTGCAAAAAACACCGACATATCCCTTTCGGTTGGTTATCCCGGCGAGCCCGCGTTAGGCCCGCCGGTATTTATGCACCGCCTCTCGGCCATGAACAACCCGGATGCGCCTTTAAGCCACCATTATGCCGATGCCACCCACATTACATTTGGGACCGCCACCTTGGGTTTCCGCTATAAAAATGTGAAGCTGGAAGGTTCGGTATTTACCGGGCGCGAGCCGGATGAGCACCGATATAACTTTGATAAGGCTAAATTTGATTCGTACTCGGTGCGTTTATCGGTAAACCCCTCAAAAGAATGGGCGCTACAGGCATCAAACGGCTGGCTGCACAGCCCCGAGGAAGCCGAGCCGCATGAGAATGTAAACAGGTTTACTGCCTCTGCCATCCACACCAAAATGCTGGGCGATGATAGCTATGTAGCAACTACTTTCCTGTTTGGGCAGAATACCCACAACGGCCGCACTTTGCCTGCCGCCCTTATAGAAAGCAGCCTGCAATTACATAAAACGGCAATTTACGGGCGTTACGAGTTAATGCAAAAAGATGCCGAAGAACTGGATCTGCCGCAGTACCCTGCCGCTCTAAGGTTCAATATCAATGCCCTTACTTTGGGGGTAAACCGCATTATGGCCAATTACAAGCAAACAAATTTAACCGCCGGCCTGCAGGCAACCATTAACCCAACAGCTACCTATTTGCAGCCATTGTACGGTAGCAACCCAATTGGCTTCCAGGTGTATTTACGGGTTACGCCTGCGCTAATGAAAATGGGCAGCAAGCATAAGATGGATAAAATGATGAAGATGTGATTAGAAGCGTCTTATCTCTCCGCGTCATTGCGAGCATCCACCAGTGTCCCCCTGGAAAAAAATGTAATGACATTAAAGAAAACATAATTGATATCAATGACTTAAGGACATGTCATTCCGAGGGAAGCGTAGCGACGAGGAATCTTGTTAGTAATGCAAAGCAGGCATGCAAAGTGTCGAGCTTTGCATCAACAACAAGATTCCTCCCTCGTTCCTCGGTTCGTAATGACAAGGTTATCAATAACTTACCACTGCGTCATTGCGAGGCACGAAGCAATCTCCCGGTTAGCAGGTCCACTATGCAAGCCGCTCTGCTTTCGTAGAGATTGCTTCGTTCCTCGCAAAGACGGGATGGTTAGGGCTTCGTACAATGACGAAGTATTAAAAACATAGCGATGGGTTTGGAACCCATCGCTATGTTTTAGAATGAAAACCCTTAAAACTTCTTTATCGTTTCTGTTAAATGTGCCAAGTGATGCCTGCTGTGCCAGGCGTATAGGGCCAATGCTTTTTTTAATGTAACGGTATCGCCCGATGCGGGATGATGAAAGGTTTTGTCCCATTGGTCCTCGGTAAAGCTTTCAAACAAGGCCACCATATGTATATGTATCCCTTCCAGCATCCGCAGGGATGGCTCTACCGGCAGGCGGTAATCGGGCAACAGTGCCCAATCCCCCTCTTCGTAGGGTTTTATGGTTGGGTTTTCTTCTGTAAGGGCAAGTTTAAAACGGACAAGCGAGTTCATGTGGCTATCGGCCAGGTGGTGTACAACCTGCCTCAATGTCCACCCGCCGGTGCGGTATTGGGTGTCCAACTGGCGGTCGGTTAGGGGCATAATAGCATTGCGCACTTTACCCGGTAGGTTACGCAGCTCGCTTATCCATTTACGCTTATCTTCTATAATGTATGATACCGGGGGCACAAATTTCCCTACGGGGTAGCGCATCTGCTCGTCTGTCATGGCTCTAAATTTTGTATGGGCAATTAAATTTTGATGTATCCATAAGGATTTGCCCTAAATTAGCGTTTTGTACTTGTTTTGTAAACTGATGATAAAAAAATTATTAACGCTCCTTATAGTCCTCATTTCCAGTGTTAGTTATGCCGATACCATTAAAACCGATGTGTTGGTTGTTGGCGGCGGGGCAAGCGGCGTAGCGGCAGCCATACAAAGCGCCCGCAGCAACGTAAAAACCATGCTGATAGAACAGGGGCCCTGGTTGGGCGGTGCCATGACGGCCGGCGGCGTTTGTATTTTAGAGGCCAACCGCAACCTGCCCAATGGCTTTTATGGCGAGTTTAGGGAACGCGTAAAAAACTTTTATAAAGTAAGGCTGGGGTACGATACCACTTTTAATGCGGTATTAACCTTTGAGCCATCGGTGGGCGCAGCCATCCTTAAGCGGCTTACCGATACCGTAAAAAACCTCACCGTAAAACTAAATACGCCCTTTACAACCATAAAAAAAGATGGTAACGGGTGGGAAGTAAGCATAACGGTAAATGGCAAAACCGACGTGATAAAAGCAAAAGCCGTAGTGGATGCCACCGAATATGCCGATGTGGCCACCACAGCGGGCGCAATATTTAATACGGGCTTTGATAGCCGGAAGGAGACCGGCGAAGCACAGGCGCCTGCCGACCCAACCAACCAAATACAGGACATAAGCTGGGTAGCTATACTGAAAGATTATGGCCGAACGGCGGACAAAACCATTGCCCGGCCCGAGGGGTACGAGCCAAGCCAGTATGCCTGCCTCAAACGTATCGACATCAAAAAAATGCTGAAAGCGGGCAGCCTCATCAACGATAAATATATGATGAACTGGAACGATTGCGCTAACCAATACTCCGTAACATCAAACGACCTCTCGCCCGAAAACCGGGCCGAAACCTTCCGTAAAGCACGGCTGCACACCCTCGGCGTTATTTATTATATGCAAACCGAGCTGGGTTATAAAAACATAGGCCTTGCCGATGAGTTCCCCACAAAAGATAAATTGCCGCTGATACCTTACGTGCGCGAAAATAAACGTGCCTATGGCGAGGTACGCATGGTGTTGGATGATATTTATACGCCCTACACCCGCGGTTCAAGGTTGTACCGAACCTCTATAGGCATAGGCGATGCGATACCGGGGCAGCACTATATTACACCCGGTGCACCCAAAATAAAGTACCCCCCGTTCCCGCCATATTCTGTCCCATTGGGCAGCATTGTGGTAAAAGATGCGGTTAACCTGTTTGTAACCGAGAAGGGTATGTCGGTAACGCATTTGGTAAATGGCAGCATTACCAACCCTGCCGTGCAGATGGCTTTGGGGCAGGGCGTTGGCGCTTCGGCAGCCTGGTGTGCGTTTTTTAATAAAACCACCAAAGACCTGGATGTGCGCCATATACAGGATGAGATATTAATTTACGGTGGCGCCATTATGCCGTTTAACGATATCCCGAAATCCGACCCGGCCTATCGCGCAGTGCAGCAAGTTGGCGCAACGGGCATGCTTCATGGTTTCCGTACAGAAACGGGCCAAACTGCTCAAATGCTGTTTAAACCCGATACTACAGTTTATACCGATGAGGTGAAACCCTACTTAAACGAAACGTTCGCCCGCTCGTTCCTGTGGTTTAATAAAACCCAGCCGGGCGATAACTTCACAGTAGGCAACCTGTTATCCTATATCAGCGAAATGTCGCTTACCGACCCGGAAACCTTAGAGCGGATGATGCGCGCCAACTGGAAAAGCAAGTACAACTTCACAGTAGCCTTTGATACCAAACGCCCGGTTACCCGCCGCGAATTTGTAGTGCTGGCCAATAAATATTTGAACCCATTTTCGCGCAAAGTAGACCTGGCGGGGAAGATCATTAATTGATTTCGGAATTCGGATTTTCGATTTCGGATTTATTTGCTACCGTCCCATTAATCAAGGATACATCGTGGCTACTTTGCGAGTGGACCACAAGCCGGGAGGCTTGCGACAGCGGTACGGACATAAACGTCATGTTGGACTTGTTTCAACACCCCATCATAAAAGTAGCCACATTGTTTGCCGCTTTGCATGGCGGCTACCTGTCCTGTGGGGTACCGAAATAAATTCGGCATGACGTGCGGGGGGAAACGTCTCAATGGGCCTCCGTTAGTCATTCGCCGCGGGAAGGCGGCGGGCCTAAAAGCAGGATTCGTGTCCACCCCATTCGTGAAATTCGGCTCAATTTGAAAAAATTCGTGTTCATTCAATTCGTGTCCATAACTTCGTACTCAATATGGAAACCATCAGCTGGAACGATTTTGAAAAGGTAGAACTCCGCGTGGGTACTATCCTCGAAGTATTTGATTTCCCGGAAGCACGTAAGCCTGCTTACAAGCTCAAAGTAGATTTCGGGCCTTTAGGCATCAAACAATCCAGCGCACAAATAACCAGGCATTACACCAAAGAGGAATTGCCCGGCAGGCAAATAATGGGTGTGGTGAATTTCCCTAAGAAGCAGATAGCTACCTTTATGTCAGAGTTTTTGGTAACCGGCTTTGCCGATGAAAATGGCGATATTGTGTTGGCTGCTATTGATAAACCCGTGCCAAATGGCAGTAAACTGGTATAAATGAAATATTTTACTTTTGGCGACGAGCCAGCCATATCCCCGGATGAGTTTTTTATGAATGAAGCCTTGAAGGAGGCGCGTTTAGCTTTGAAGGAGGACGAGATCCCGATTGGTGCTGTAGTGGTATGCAAGGGGCAGATCATCGGCCGCGGGCATAACCTTACCGAACGCTTGAATGATGTATCCGCACATGCCGAAATGCAGGCATTAACAGCAGCAACCAATTACATGGGCGGCAAGTACCTGCCCGAGTGCACGTTGTATGTTACTTTAGAGCCCTGCGTAATGTGCGCAGGCGCCTCGTACTGGTTCCAGGTAGGCCGGATTGTCTTTGGCGCATACGATGCCAAACGCGGTTTCGGCAGGTTAAACCAAACCATTACGCATCCCAAAACCGTTATCACCGGCGGTATCTTCGAGAATGAGTGCGCGCAGTTGGTGAAGGATTTTTTTAAGAGGAAGAGGTAATCAGAATCAGGATTTTCAGAATTTAAGAATGAACAGAATTTGAAGCGCATGTATTCTGAAAATTTTATAATCCTGTAAATTCGGGTTCAGACTACATAAATGACATTCATTTAGAACAAAAAGCCAATTCGGGCCTTATATTTGCTCATCACAACTTGTAAAACTTAAATTTTTAATATTATGGCATTTACCCTACCGGCGTTATCTTACGCTACCGATGCACTGGAACCGCATATTGACAAAGCTACTATGGAAATTCACCATGGCAAGCACCACAACGCTTATGTTACCAACTTAAATAAAGCTTTAGAAGGTAAACCAGAGGCCGACGCTAACATTGAAGATATCATCAAAAATATTTCTAAATTCCCGGCTGCAGTACGCAACAACGGCGGTGGCCATTACAACCACAGCTTGTTCTGGACGTTGTTATCGCCAAGCGGCGGCGGCGAGCCTACCGGTGCTTTAGCAGCAGCCATTACCAGCACTTTCGGTTCATTTGCCGATTTTAAAACCAAGCTGTCTGATGCTGGCGCAACCCGTTTTGGTTCGGGCTGGGCATGGCTTATTGTTACTGCCGATAAAAAACTGGCCATTACATCTACCCCAAACCAGGATAGCCCTTTAATGGATATTGCCGAAGTAAAAGGCACACCGGTTTTAGGTATTGATGTTTGGGAGCATGCTTACTACTTAAAGTACCAAAACCTGCGCCCTGCTTATTTAGCAGCTATTTGGAATGTAATTAACTGGGCACACGTGTCTGAGTTGTACACCAAAGCGATAGCTTAATAAAGAATTATCCCAGCCCCCTCTAAACGGCGCAGCCATCATGAACACATATAAAACAAAAAATATGTGAATAATCTCCCCCGGGAGGGGAGACTTTAAAAATTTTAAAGCCCTCCCTTCCGGGGAGGGTTTGGGTGGGGCTTATTTGAGCGGCAGCATTGGAAACAATTCTGCCGCTCTTTTATTAATAAGAATCGGTGCGCTGTGGTCAGCGCACCTTTAACCACCACGTCATTGCGAGGAACGAAGCAATCTCTACACAGGACAAGCCGCCACGCAAAGCGGCTCTGCTTACCGGGAGATTGCTTCGTACCTCGCAATGACGGTAAAGAGAAATTATGAAAGCCATCGTCCTCGAATCCGCAGAAAATCCTATTGTTTACAAAGAAGTAGATAAGCCAACCGCCGGACCGGGCGAGGTGCTGGTAAAAATAAAAGCAGCAGCCCTAAACCGCCGCGACTACTGGATAAGCATTGGCAAATACGCCGGGCTAAAATACCCCACTATTTTAGGTGCCGATGGCGCCGGCATTGTTGCCGAAGCCGGCGAAGGGGCGGAAGAATGGCTTGGTAAGGACGTTATTATCAACCCATCGCACAACTGGGGCAGCCACCCGGAATTCCAATCGAAAGAGTTTAAAATATTGGGGCTGCCCGAGGATGGTACCCTGGCCGAATATGTAAAAGTAAAAGCCGAATACCTATACCCGAAACCAGCCCACCTAACTTTCGAGCAGGCGGCTGCTTTACCTTTAGCAGGGTTAACTGCCTACCGCGCGCTATTCACTAAAGCACACCTAAAAAAGGGCGACAAAGTGTTGATAGTCGGCGTTGGCGCAGGGACGGGGACTTTCCTGCTGCAATGGGCCGTTGCCGCCGGTGCGCAGGTGTTTGTAACATCGGGCGGTGGCGAGAAGATATTGCGGGCAAAGCAATTAGGCGCAGCGGCGGGCGTAAATTATAGGGCGCAGGACTGGGCGGAGGAACTGAAACACTTCTCGGGCGGCGGGTTTGATATTGTTGTGGATAGCGCCCTGGGGCCCGATTTTAATAAGATCCCCGATCTATGCAACCCCGGTGGCCGCATTGTTTTCTTTGGAGGCACAGCCGGCAATATACCCGAACTGAATGCCCGCCCCATCTTTTGGAAACAGCTACAGATATTGGGTACTACTATGGGTACGCAGGAAGATTTCCAGGCGATGCTCAACTTCGTAGTTAAGCATCAGATAGTTCCGGTGGTGGATGAGGTTTTCCCTTTGGCCAATGCAAAGCAGGCGTTCGAAAAAATGGGCGCATCTGCCCAGTTTGGCAAGTTGGTTATAACAATGTAACATGCTGGAATTAAGGGTAGATGGAATAAAGTGGGAGCTGCCGGATACTGCTACCTTTTATTTGGTAGAGAAGATTGTGCGGCCGGTACGTTACCGGGCGGGGCAGTTCCTCACCTTTATATTTAACCACCATGGCGAAGAGGTACGGCGCTCGTACTCGCTCAGTTCCTCGCCGGATGATGACAGGCTGGCCATTACCGTAAAGCGCATCAGCAATGGCGAAATATCCCGTTTCCTGCTCAGCAAAGTAAAGGTCGGGGATATCCTTACGGCGGCTAACCCTGCGGGGATCTTTACCGTTGGCACCTACGAAGCGGCTAAGGATCTGGTTTATTTTGCCGCCGGCAGCGGCATCACCCCCGTATTATCGCACCTAAAATACATTCTTAACAGGCAGGGAGATAGTAAATTGCACCTGCTGTATAGCAACAGGGATAAGCATTCCATCCTGTTCCATAACGAGCTGAATGAGCTGGTTGCAAAGTACCCCAACCGGCTTAATATCACTTACCTGCTTAGCAGCGAAGCCAACCGGCTGAACAACTATAAGGTGGAGCAGCTGGTAAAACAACAGCTTCTGTACCTCTTAAAGGAAGCTGAATTTTACCTTTGCGGTCCTTTTGCTTATATGCGGATGATCAGCCTTACGCTGCTGTATATGGGCATAGCGGCCAGCCAGTTACATAAAGAGAATTTCGTGCTGGAGACGGTGCCGGTCACCAATCCCCATAAGACCTACCCGCCCCGCAACATTCGCATCAACTATGGGGGCGAGCGGCACGATATAGTGGCCGGCGAGAACCAATCCATCTTGCAGGCGGCCTTGCAAAACGGCATTCAGCTGCCTTATAGTTGCCGGCATGGCATCTGCTCGGCATGCGTGGCCCATTGCAAAACCGGTAAAATTGAGATGGCCAGAAACGAGGTACTCACCCCCGCCGACCTGGCCAATGGTATGATACTCACCTGCACTGGGTACGCCATCACCGAGGATGTGGAGATAGAATATAAATAACACCAATTTCACAAATTGACGCGAATTTCACGAATTTTAAGAAGAAGCAAAAAGCCGCATAGGATGGAACTCACATGCGGCTTTTGTTGTTTAGCATTACCTACGCAGTAGGCTTAGCTTGCAGGTGGCGGTGTGTTTTGCGGTGCGATACCGTGCGCGCCGGTTTGGTTTTTCCTTTTGCTTTTTTTCGTTTCCCCAGCCAGATGATAAAACCTGTTACGGGCAGGCTGGCGCAAATGAGGCTTGCCAGAAACGCGATGATCTTGGTGGTGATGCCCCCAATTTGCCCTACGTGGATATCGTAGTTCATCTCGTTCAATTTTAGCCCTGCGCTCTTCTTTTCGTAGATGTAGGATTTTAGCAACTTGCCATTATACTTATCAAACTCGAACCCGGTGGCATGGGAGTAGCGCATAGATTTAGCATAGGCCCCAACCCCGATTGCGCCCGATAAAGCAGGGTCGTTATGGATCAAAAACATTTCGGCCTGCGGGGCTTGCTTGCGGGCATAGGCAAATGCCAGGTCTATTACGGGTTGCTTGGCCAGCCCCGCCCGTTTCAGCGAATCCGACTTTGGCTCGGTTACCTCGGTATCATAATCTACACGCCCAAGGTTGGCCGTATTGTAAATGGCCTTGCTTACCGGTTCGAAGGCGATGGCCAGCCCGGTGATGGCCAGTATTAAAGCAATAGCGGTAGCATAAAAACCCAGCACGTTATGCAAATCGTAATTAACCCTGCGCCAGCGCCCAGCCCATTTAATGGTGAAGCTGCGTTTGCGGTCGGTTTTGCGTTTTGGCCACCATAGGATGATACCCGTTATCATCAGTACCACAAATATGATCACCGCAACCCCTACCACCCATTTGCCTATGGCCGGCGGCAGCAGTAGATACAGGTGGATATACTCTACAACAATAAAAAAGTTGCTCTGCGGGTTTTCGTGGTGGGTTATTTTGGCGGTATATGGATCCAGGAACACATATTCGTAACCATCGTTGCCTGTGTTAACCAGCACCCCTGCGGGGCGCTCTACGCCGTAATAGTAAATATAATCAGGCGATGCCTTTGGGTAGCTTTTCTTTACCGCAGCTACCAGTGCCGATGGTTGCACATAGCCCTTGCTTTGGGGCGTTACGTGCCGGTAGCTGTACATCGCATCCTGTATCTCGTCCTGAAAACAAAAAATGCAGCCGGTGATACTCACTATAAACACCACCAGCCCGGAGGTAAATCCGAGCCAGCGGTGGCAAAAAAGCATAACCTTTTTAAATGGTGTCATTCGCTAAAATTTGTAGTTGGCGCTCAGCACTACCTGGCGTAAACGCTGCGGGTTAATGGTAGTGTAACCGGTATAGTATTTTTTGTCGCCTAAGTTGTTTACTGCTAAACCGAAGCGGTATTTTGCCTTTTCGTAAAACAAGTTGCTGTTTAATATAGTGTAAGCAGGCAGGGAGAAGGTGCCTTCGCCTGCACTGTTGATGATTTTGTTTTTGCTGGCGTAGTTACCGCCGAAACCAATGCCCAGGCCTTTTATAGCGCTGCCCGGCAAACGGTAGCTTGCATAAAAATTAGCCAAATATGGCGAACCTGCAGTATTTGGGCGGTAGCCGATGATAGAGGCATCGCCACCGGTGTATTTAGAGTTATTGTAAGCAAAACCGCCCACCAGGTTTACCGAAGGGATAGGGTTAGCAACAATCTCGGCCTCGAAACCTTTGCTGCTTTGCGTACCATCCTGGATGCGGCCAAACACGGTAGATGCAGGGTCGTAACGTAAAACGTTTGTGAGTTTAATGCTGTAATAGCTTAGGGTGCTGCTTAATTTTCCGTCGAACAGCGAAAGTTTAACACCCCCTTCTACTTGGTTTGCATTTTGCAGTTCGGCTACCACCGGCGTGCCTGCGCTGTTATTGTAAACCCCCGGGTTGATAAAGCCATTTTGGTAATTAGCAAATAAGGATACCTGCTCTTTTACGGGTTGATAGATCAACCCAAATTTTGGCGAAAAGGCCGTTTGCTTAAACGGTGCGGTGCTTTGCGAACCATCAAGATTATAATTGCCTTTATTTTGGTAATTGTCTACACGGGCACCTATCGAGGCGATCAACCTATCGGTAAGGTTAATTACATCAGATGCGTAAACGCTGTAGGTATTTGTGCGGTAGATGTAGGGATAAGTGTTGGCCGAAGTAAGCGGATTGGCCGCGTTGGTAGCATCAACCAATTGTTTGTTAAAGGTGCCATAATCAAAAGTTGGGTCGTTAATTGGTACTACGCCATAGGCATTGCCAAAATAGATCTGGTGCGAGTTTTGGCGCTGAAAATCAATGCCAACCACAAAACGGTGCCGCATCCCGCCTATGTTGAAATCGCCGTTGATATTTTCCTGTATCTCGGTAGCGCCAAATTTGCTGTTAGCTGTCGATTGGTCGTTACGATAGATGTAGTTATGCTCGCCGGGCAGGTCGGGTAATGGGCTTGTATGCGTAACTGGGTCTGTTGTAAGGCCTATTGCGGTAGCATCGGTCACCAGGTAATAGTATGGGCTGGCACCGTTAGAGAAACTATTCGATTTAGAGAAAACAGTTTGCGAGGTAAGCTTATCAGATATTTTGTATTTAGCTTCGGCATAATAGTTAATGCTGCGGCTGTACGAAGTAACATTATCGTTTGAGTAGGCATTTTTGTAATCGATATCCAACTGGCTAACTTCGCTAACACCAAGGTTTTTTGGCGAGTCGTAGAAAAAGAAGAAAGGCTTGGCGGAGTTGCGGCCATAAAACATTTCGGCCTCTAACAGGAAGGATAGTTTATCGTTTGCTTTGATAACAAGGCTTGGCGCGGCAGCAAACGTGCGGCTTTTACCATAATTCTGAAAACTGCCTTCGTAATTGTAAGCGGTATTTAAACGGAAGGCAACGTTTGCACCAAGCGGAGCGTTCAGGTCTACCGATGTACGGTTAAGATCATAACTGCCTACGGTGTGGCCAATTTCTAAACCAAAGCTCTCGTAAGGTTTTTTGGTTACCCTGTTTATCAAACCACCAAAAGAGGTTAGCGTACTACCAAATAAAGTTGCCGATGGCCCTTTTATAACTTCCAGTTTTTCTAAGTTAGTGGCATCTATCCCGCTGGTAACCAAGCCTGCAATACCATTACGTATAGTGGTTTGGGTTACAAAACCGCGTAAGGTAAAGTAGCCGCCTCCATCGCCGGCGCGGCTGGTAGCATCCCACATTTTTTGGATGCCCGGTGCGTTGCGCAAGGCATCTTCTACATTGTAAACCTGCTGCTCTTTCAGCAACTCGCTGGTAACGGTGCTGTAGCTTTGCGCATTCTCCAGGTTTTCCAGGGGGATCTTCGCGGCATCAACGCTTACTTTACGGGTAAAACGGTTGGCGCGGTTGGCTATCACGTTTACCTCGCTCAATTGCGAGAGGCTGGCATTAATGGTTATCTGCGGAACGGCGGTTGTTTGTCCGGCGGTAACGGAAACCGGTATTTCAACACGCTGCACCCCTACGTAGGAAATAATCAAGGTATATGTACCAGTGGCGGCTTTAAAAGAAAACTCGCCCGCAGCATTGGTATTGCTGCCATAACCAGTACCTATTAAACCAACCGAAACGTTTTCGGCAGCTTCGCCTTTGGCGGTTATTACCTTACCGGTAACGGTACCCCGGCCTGTTTGTTGGGCGTATGTATTTTGAGGGTTTAATGATGCGAGGATAATTGCAATGGCTGCAAAAAGTTGTAAAAAAGCGAGTCGAATTTTATTCATTTTATTAAGACTAATTATAAATAACGGGTCAAAACTACATGAAGATGGCCATAGATGCAAATCTATTTAGAATTATTATAAATAATGTTGCGTTTATTTGGTAGTTCCCTTTACCCGCGAGGCATTATCCTTGGCAAAAGTCTCCCATCCCGAGTAGGATTTTTTGCTTTTGCCCGCAGAGGTAGGTATTCGTTGAAAGGAGTGGCAAACCGCTACGGCTAATCCGTCAGTTGCATCTAAAAAGTCGGGCGTTTCTGTAAATTTCAGCAGGGTTTGCAGCATGGCGGCAACCTGCTCTTTGGTGGCGTTACCGTTGCCGGTGATAGATTGTTTTATTTTGCGGGGTGCGTATTCGGTGATCACAATATTGCGCGACAGGGCGGCGGCTATGGCCATCCCCTGCGCCCTACCCAGTTTTAGCATTACCTGGATGTTTTTTCCGTAGAAGGGGGCTTCGATGGCAAGGCAATCGGGCTTGTAGTTATCTATCAGGGCAACGGTTTTTTCAAAAATGCGTTGCAGCTTCAGCATATGGTCGTCAATCTTTTCCATCTTCACCACGCCAAGGCTTATGAGTTCTATTTTAGTCCCTTTTTCAAGCACCAGCCCGTAGCCCATTACGGCCGTGCCGGGGTCTATGCCCAAAATAATACGTTCCTTGTTGTTTAGTACCTCCATCTGCTGGTACAAAACTAAGCTTTAAGCAATGGATTTATGCAGTATACCGATATATTCTTCGCGGCTTATCATCATAGCGCCCATGCTTTCGAGATGGTTGGTATGTACCTGGCAGTCTATCAGCTCATACTCGCCTGTATTGCACACCCAGATAAGGGCGGTTTTCGATGCATTACTTACCAAACTAAACATGCTTTCGCCGCAAAACACGCGGCCAACTTTTACGCCGTATAGCCCGCCAACTAAACGCCCATCCTGCCAAACCTCAACAGAGTGCGCATGGCCTTTGCGGTGCAACTCTGCATAAGCGTCCTTCATTTCCTCGGTTATCCAGGTGCCATCCTGCCCCTCTCGTGTTACGGTTGAGCAAGCCGCCACAACATCGTTAAAACTTTGGTTGGTGGTTACCGTAAAGGCGCCCGAGCGCAAAACCTTCCGCATCGATTTAGAGATATTTAACCGGGCAGGCATCAACACAAAACGCTGGTGAGGCGAATACCAAAGGATTGGCTCACCAGCGCTATACCAGGGGAATATGCCGTTGGCGTAGGCCAGTAGCAGGCGTTGGGTAGAGAGGTCGCCGCCTATAGCCAAAAGCCCGTCCTCTTCTGCAAGGGCGGGCTCCGGGAATAGTATGCGCTCATCAAGCCTGAATATCATTAGGGCAAATTTATGCCTTCTTGCGTATTACCAACTTTTTATTTTGTGCTTTGGCCACGGCGTCCATGTACACCTGCATCTCAGTATATTTTGCCGCCGGCACTACATGGCTGGTCAGGTTAAACTTTGCAGCGCTCACCACTTGGTTTTTAGCTGCATTATAAATGTAATTCACTTCGTAATTGCCGTAAGTAAACTTCAGCGACTGGTTGGCCGGCAGGGTTTCTACTTCGAAACCCTCAGGCAGGTCTATCGTAGTAACGCATGATTTTTGCAGCGGATGGTCGAAATAAAAATCGGTTTTCCGTTTTTCCAAAACAGGTGCGGTAAATCGCCACAGGTCGAATACACGCGGGCGGTAGAAATTTTTATTGCCGGCAGATATGTCGCTAAATTTTTCATACTCCAGCTCTACGTCCACTTCCTTTACTCCATCTTTATCAACGGCAGGTACCAATTCTAAAACTGTGGGCTGTTTCATATTCAGCATCCTTATCAGGTACTCTTTTTGTTCATCAGTTTTCATGGATGCGATGCCAATATACTGCGACCGGTATTCGCCGGTGTTCAACATTTTCACCTTTGCCTTTGCGCCACCATTGGCATCAAGCACAATATGTACTTCGCTGTTGAACTGGTTATCTGCTCCTGTGCTTTTGGGCGTATTCACCAGTTTGCCGCCATCCTCGGTTATTAGCAGGGCGTTACGGTTTTCGGTAGAAGGGCCAAGTTTGCCAAAAGGCGCGGTGCTACTTGTACATTCCAGCCAGGTAGTGTCGCCTTTAAACGGTATACAAAGTATTTCATGATTAAAGCGGTTCATTGGGAATGAAACATCTGCAGGCTGCTCATTCTCACCGGCGCGGATAATAGCATAGTACGATGGTATATTCACCGCCTTTAAAAGGGTATACATGTAATTAGATAGAGCTTTGCAATCGCCGTATTTCTTTTCGTCTACAAACGTAGCAGTGAATGGCCGTAAACCGCCTATACCCAGTTTTACGCTAACGTAGCGCATATTTTGCTGCATGTATTCGTAAAGGAATTTTGCTTTCTCTCTATCTGTCTTCAAACCTGCCGTCATGGCCTGTATCTCTGCTACCCGCGCAGGGCTAAGGGTACTTACGTCGGCATTAAGCGTTTGTATCCATTTGCCAAAATTCTGCCAACTGCTAAAATCGCCCTGCATGCCGTAATATTCAAACGCGCCGCCGGCAAAGTACACTTTAGGCAGTATTTGCCAGGGTTCGGCACCATCTTCTAACTTAATGGCTTTTAAGTTAGCAACCGTCCACAAATACGTGTCGGTATTGCCCGCCGTTGTTTTTTGAGGCTTAATCTTTGTGTTCCTGTTCAAGTACCTAAAACCGGCGTTATTATCTATCGAGATGCGGAAATAATTATTTTGCACAGATTGCTCGTCGCCCTGTATCGCCCATTCGCCAAAGTCCATTTGGCTTTTAACGTCCTCATCGTAAATAAATTCAACCGTTGCGGGGTAACTGGCAATGGTATGCTCAATAATCAGCAGCCGGTCGTCACTTACAATGGTCTCGCTTGATACTGCAGAATGATCGTACATATCCCCTTTTTTGTACTTCTTGATCATTAAGCCGGCAGCATTATAAACTTTCATCTCAAAAGAACCTACCGAGCTAAATTTTTTATTGTAAGATAGTACCTGTTGCGCCTCATCGTTTGCCTTCTCGTTTAATATAGTGATGATGCTATGTACCTGGCGAGTTGCTTTGCCGGGCCCCTTAACGGTTACATCCTCCATATAATAGCGCATAACAGAATTTGCATCCTCCTTCAACGAATCGGGGATGGTTGCGGCCAGGTAAAGGTCGGCCGGTATTTTTTTATCCTGGGCCATTACAACCTGGCTTATGCCGAGGCTTAGGGCAAAAATTGCCGATAGAAACTTGAACCCCTTCATGCTATGATTTTTTTAACACGATCTGCTCGTTCATCATTTCGTACATCTTCTTAAAAAACTCATGAAAATCGGGGTAATCCTCTTTAAAATACATGGATTTTTTATAATCGATAACGTAGCGTACCCCTATCGATCCCTCCTGCTCGGCAACCATACGCCTAAAAGTAATACTGGCATCGGGCATTGTCATGCTGGCGTTTTTTGGCAGCGACTCTACTTTATAACCAGCCGGCATTTTAAAAGTACCAATAAGCGTAAAGCCGCTGCGGTACCCAAAGTCTATATCGGTAAGGCGGCTCATGCTTAGGAAGGGGCTGGTTTTAGCAGTGCCGAGTATGTTAGGGTTTAAATAAATATAGTTATCGTCAGAACCGGTAAGGTCGAGGTCAAAATCAATAGATTCTTTTAACGGCAAAGTATCAACATCCATATCCTCCAGTTTTATAGCTGATATTTTCAGGTTGTTATCATCGTCGCGCAGGTAATCAATAAACTTCTTTTCGCCGTCGGTTTTATATTTCTGCACAGCGCTTACCTTCTTATAGCCATAATTTACAACACTGGCGTTTCCTGCTACCTTACTATCCGGTTTTATAACCGCATTCAACATCACAAACTGCTTAATAGAGTTTGTATTTTGCAGGAAGACCATGTCGTAGCTGTTCGCTTCCTTATCCATTGCCAACCCAAAGGTATTAAGCAGGTTGCGCGGTATATGGTTGTACAGGTTGTACTTATTGGTAGCATCAAGCACGTACAGCTTAGCGCTATCCACAGGTACATACGCCACCAGGGTATTGAATTTGTAAGAGTTTGGATACGCCGGGTTTACCTTGCCATTACCGCGGGTGCTTGCAATCATGGGGTAAACTTTAACGCCCGATTTTTTTAGCAAATGGCAAACCATCATATTAATTTCGCCCGAGTTGCCGGTTTTTTTATCCCAGGCTTTACCTATGCCGGCATCGGTGTATTTATCATACTGCTCGTTCCATTTCATAGCATTTTTTACTTCGCCAAAAATGTAAGCTATCTTTTCGTCGTCGGTTTTAAGCGCCTTTGCTTTAGCTATTATAATTTCTTCGCCGGTGAGTTTTTTGCCCAGTTGCCCACCCAGATCTTCACTCTCCATTAAGTTTGCGCCAACCTTGTTCCACGTATCCGAAAAGTTTTGCGAAAATACACCAACGCTCCTGATACTTAATAATTGGAAAAGTATACGCTCGCTGTTATCCTCGCGCGAGGTCATGAAAGGTTCATCGGGGATGGATGGGATATTGGCAATGGCACGCACCTGGCCACCGCTGCGGTCATCGCTGTATATTGCGTATTGCTGCGTACGGTTCTCCAGGTTTTTGTAATATAAAATATCCGGCACTGTGGTTTTTAGCAAGCTATAGCGGTTGGGCAGGTGGCTTTGAAAATACCAATCGGGGAAATCGGCCACACTGGCGGCAGTAAGGGTATATTTAAACTCTAAAACAGAGCCAGCCTGCACATTGGGGAAAGAAAACACCATAGCCGAGCGGTTTTTATCTATCACCTCAGTAAAAATTTGTTTCTTATCAACCTTAATTATCTCAATGTTGCCGTTATTTAGGTTGATGGTTTGTGCCTGCAGCCCGCTTATATATTCCGAACGGTTGGCGCTGAAGTATTCGATGCGGATATTGCCCTCATCTTTTGCATTGGTGTTAAAAATTTTTATCCGCCGATGGCGGTTAAAAATAATGTTATACTGCTGATCGAAATACACTTCGCCTTTATCAAATAAGATCATGGCGTTGGCGTCTTTTTCAAAATCGCAGGATTTCATTTCCAGGTCGGACTTATCAATTTTGCCGAAGGGTTGGGTTGGTTGGGTGGTTTGCGCTTTAACTGATAACGTAATTGCGAAAGCCAGGACGAGGGTAAGGGTTTTGGTCATATAGCTAATTAGGGATTAGGCCACACGAATATAATATGCTGCTTTGATATTTTATAATACAATATGTATTTAATTAAAAATAAAAAATATTAAACACTGCGTACTTATCCATCCTTTTATGGCGGGCAATATCAAACAGGCCGGATATTTATCAACGTTACGCTTTATCAGGATTTTATCAACGCTACCTGCTCGTTCAGCAACTCGTACATCTTTTTGTTAAAATCATAAAAGTAGGGGTAGTCCTCTTTAAAATAAACCGCTCTATTATAGTCGATGAGGTAGCGCACGTATATCTTGTTGCCCTGGATACCAATTGCCCTTTTAAATGTTATACTGCTATCGGGCATTGCCATGCTTACGCTTTTGGGCAAGGCATCAACTTTATAATTGTCCGGAATATCGAATGAGCAAGTTATGCGGTAGCTGCTTGGATACCCAAAGTCGACATTAGTTAACCGTGTTTCGCTTAAAAACGGATTGTTCCGCAACGAGCTGAACAGGTTTGTACTAAAATAAATATAGTTGTTTTCTGACCCTGTCAGGTCGATGTTAAAGTTAATGTTTTGAAGGAGCGGCAATGTATCCTGATCCATATTCTCAAACTTAAGGGAGTTGATCTTTATGCTATTATTGTTATCCCTTAAGTAATCAATGTATTTTTTTTCGCCGTCCATTTTATATCGCTGCACGGCACTAACCCGGTTATAGCTAAAGTTATTGATCTGTGCAGTCCCGTCCATTTTACCTTCTCGGCTTATTGCCCCCTGTATAAGGGCAACCTGCCTTACAGGCAATTTTCTCTTCAAATAAACAATGTTATACAGTTCGTGCTCTTTATCTATATATAACCCGTCTGAGTTTAAGAGCTGGGCAGGTATCTCGTTGTAAACGTTATATTTATTGGTTGCATCTAGAATATAAACGTTATCAACAAGCTTTGCATAAACTACCGCCCTGTTAAATTGCTTTAAAAACGTAAAGTAAGGCACTACCTTGCCATGCTCGCGGGTACTCACCACCATAGGGTATACCGTTAAGCCGCTCTGCTTTAATAAATGGAAAAGCACTAAATTTATTTCGGCAGAGTTGCCGGTTTTCTTGTCCCATGCTTTAACAGTGCCATCATTGGTATACCACCTGTCCACACCGTCCCACTTCATCAGGTTTTTAACCTTGTCAAAAATAAATACCATCTTAGCCTCATCGGTTTTTAATCCCTTTGCTTCGGTGATGATTGCTTCTTCCCCGGCGAGTTTCCGTTTTAACTGACCGCCAAAGTCGGCGTCATCAGCAAGTATACCGCCAACCTTTGCCCAGCTATCCGAGTAGGTCCTGGTATAACCGCCCGTCGGGTTTACGCCGGTTAGCTGATGGCTGATGGATTCGAGGTTATCTATATCAGATGACATATAAGGTTCGCGGGCCAATGAATGTACATTTGCGAGGGAACGCACAATTTTTTGTAATTCATATGATATTGGCCTTTCGCCGGTTGTGATACTTCTCGCTTCTGATGGCCGGACAACCTTAGTAAGCGGCTGGCTGATGTTTGCCTTTTGTTTAAAGTAAAATATATCGGGGATAATGGTGGTCAGTTCGCTGTACCTGGTAGGGATGTCATCCTGAAAATACCAATCGGGGAAGTTGGCAATGGAATTGGTGTTTAAGTTATACTTATATTCAATTACCGACCCCGCTTTTACATCAGGCATGCTAAATACAAGTGCCGCGCGGCTTTTATCTAACTGTTGGTTAAATACCTGCTTTTTATCAATTTTAATAACTTGTGGTTTCCCATCAACCATATTAATGGTTTGCGCCTGCAGCCCCGTTATGTATTCCAAATGGCCGCCGTTCACGTATTCAATGCGGATATCGGCCTGTTTTTTTCCCTGATCGTTAAATATTTTTATCCGCTTGTGCCTGGCCATGGACAGATCGAGGTTGCCATCATAGGCAATTTCGGCTTTGTCAAACAAAATCATGGCGTTTGCACCGGGTTCAAAATCGCATGATTTTAACTCGAGGTCTGCGTTGTCGATTTTGCCGAAAGGTTGGGTTGGCTGATTGGTTTGCGCTAAGGCACTAAACGAAAATAAGCAAGCAAGGACAAGGGTTAGGGCTTTAGGCATAATTTAATTTTAATAAGGCAGGTACTAATATAACCGACGTGGCGATATTTTTTCTATGGAGTGAAAATAATAAAAAATATTAAACCCTACGCCGTTCTACCTGTCATACTTTATATGGCCAGCGCTATCAAATACATAAGGCATTTATACGCCCGGGCAGGTTTTGGGCTTAGGTTTGAGGATTTTAACCGTGTGCAAGACTTAACTACGCAAGAGATTGTAAAGCAGTTGTTCCGCTCCTCGGCAACCTTCGAGCCTGCCAACATCATAGCAGGCAACATTAATTACAAAGATTTTTTGTTAGCGAACGAGGGTACCAAAAAGATGTTTTTACAGGAGCAGCGCCAGCAGGAAAAAGCGCTGAACATTGACTGGGTGAACAAAATGAGCACCACCGATGCCCAGCTGCGCGAGAAGATGACGCTTTTTTGGCATAACCACTTCGCCTGCCGTACGCAAAACGCGTGGTACGCCCAGCAATTAAATAATATACAGCGCAGCAATGCCCTGGGCAATTTTAAAACCATGCTGCTGGAGGTATCTAAATCGCCGGCCATGTTGCAGTTTTTAAATAACCAGCAAAACCAAAAAAACCACCCCAACGAAAACTTTGCGCGCGAATTGATGGAACTTTTCACCGTTGGCCGCGGCAACTATACCGAGCAGGATGTAAAAGAATCGGCACGGGCATTTACCGGCTGGGGCTTTAATAAAGAAGGCGCTTTTGTGGCACGCCCCCCTTTGCACGATAACGGCCAAAAAACTTTTTTAGGCAAAACGGGCAACTTTGGCGGCGAGGACATTATAAATACCCTTTTAGAGAAAAAGGAAACGGCACTGTTCATCTGCAAAAAACTTTTTAAATATTTTGTGAACGAAACGCCCGACGATTTACACATAAAAACCATGGCCGGCGTGTTTTACAACAACAATTACGAGATAAAACCCCTGCTGGAATTTTTATTTACTGCCCGTTGGTTTTATGAGGATAAAAATATAGGCAACCTGATAAAGGCACCGGTAGAATTTATTGTAGGGCTTAACCGGCAGTTTTACATCACCTACCAAAACCCCGATGTAATATTGCAGTTTGAGCGCGCCCTTGGGCAGGTATTATTTTATCCGCCCAACGTAGCGGGCTGGCCCGGCGGCAGAAACTGGATAGACAGCTCATCGCTGATGTACCGTATTAAAATACCATCTACCGTTTTAAATGGCGGGGTTATTGAATTTAGCGGCAAGGTTGACCCCGAAGACGAAGCTTTTATAGCCGCCACGCGCCGCCAAAAAGAGGCCGTAACAACAAAGGTACAGGCGCAGGCAGATTGGGCTAAGTTTTTGAACAGTATACCAAAACACGCCAACAAAATGTTTATTGCACAAACCTTGCTTAAACCTGCCCTAAGCGCCGGCATTACCGATATCATCAATAAAACTACCGATACCAAAGCGTTGGTGATAGAACTGGTATCCACACCGGAATATCAGCTTTGTTGAAGGATTTAGAGAAGGATAGAATTAGAGAATTATGGATTAAAAACACAGTAAAATCGATAATTCATTAAATCAATAATTATGAAAAGGCGAGATTTTTTAAGGAATTCGGCATTGGCATCGGGGGCTCTCCTGGTTCCCTCGTTTTTAAAACCATTGGAAGCAATGGCAATGAGCGACCTGTCGGGCTATAAAAACCTGGTGGTAATACAGCTATCGGGCGGTAACGACGGGCTGAATACCATTGTGCCGTTTGGTAACGACATATACTATCAAAAACGCAAAACCATTGCCATACAGCAGCCCGATATTATTAAGCTGAACGATATGCAGGGGCTAAACCCCAACTTAGCTGCCTTAAAAGAAATTTACGACCAGGGCTGGATGAGCGTTATCAATTCGGTAGGGTACCCCAATCCGGATAGGTCGCACTTCCGCTCGATGGATATATGGCAAACCGGCAGCGATGCCAACCAATTTTTAACCACCGGCTGGATAGGGCGCTACCTCGATTCGAACTGCAACACCTGCAAAGACCCTTACACTGCTATTGAAGTTGATGACACCTTATCGCTGGCCTTAAAAGGCGCTAAAATGAAGGGCATCGCCGTGGAAGATCCGGCCAAGTTATACCAATCTACCCGCCAGCCGTTTTTTAAACAACTGGTGCAGCAGCATGATAATGCTAACCTAAACGAGGATAACCTGGGCTACCTGTATAAAACGATGATTGAGACCTACTCCTCGGCAGATTATATCCAGCAAACATCAAAAACATACAATACTACCGCAGTATACCCGCAAACACCTTTTGCCAATCAGCTAAAGAGTGTTGCCAAATTCATTAATTCGGGCTTAAAAACAAGGGTGTATTATGTATCGCTCAGCGGCTTTGATACACATACCGCGCAGCAGAACCAACAGGGCCGCCAATTAAAAATTTATGCTGATGCTGTAGCCGCCTTTTTAAAGGACCTGAAACAAGCCAACAAGCTTGATGATACACTGGTGATGGCCTTCTCGGAATTTGGCCGCCGGGTAGAGCAAAATGCCAGCAACGGCACCGACCATGGCACCGCCAACAATGTAATGCTATTTGGAGGCAAGCTAAAAAAACAGGGCATTTACAACAATGCCCCAAACCTGGCACAACTGGATAACGGCGACCTGAAATACGAGATAGACTTTAGGGACATATACGCTACCCTGCTTGATAAATGGCTAAACGTAAATAATAGCCTGGTACTCAACAAAAATTTTGCGGGGCTGGATTTTGTGTAAACCGGCCTTTGGCGCCCGCCCCGGTTTGATTTAAGGCTGTAAATAGGGCCTTACCGATAAAAAATCTTATTGTTTGGGCATCCCCCGTTATAATTAACGCTAATATTGTATTTTACGTTAAATTTAGCGCCGAAACAGCCCCTTAGTTAATGGAGGATATTTACAAAATTATTCTGGAAGAGACGCTTGCAGGCTATTGGGACTATCGCCCGAGAGAAAACTCCGTGAAACTAAGCAAGTCGTTTAAAGCTATGTTTGGGTACGAAGAGCATGAATTGCCAAACACCACCGCTACCTGGGCAACATTGATAGTGGAGGAAGACAAGCCTTTGATGGACCGTTGCGTTGAAGAACACTATAAAAGCCACGGCGCTAAACCTTATAACGTTGAGGTACGCTACACGCATAAAAACGGATCGATAGTATGGGTAAACAGCACCGGCAGGGTAATAGAATGGGATGGCGACGAACCCATACGTATGGTTGGCTGCCATTTTGATATTACACAAAAAAAGAAAGCAGAGCAAAACCTCGGGATAAGCGAGGAAACCTTCCGGAATGCGTTTGAGCATTCCTCTATCGGCATGGTGCTGGTATCGCTCGAGGGGAAATTCATGAAGGTGAACAAAAGCATTTGTGATATGCTTGGTTACACACGCGAAGAATTGATGAGTAAAACCTTCCAGGAGATAACCCACCCGGATGATCTGCAGGCCGACCTGGCACTGCTGCAAAAAACATTAAATAAAGAAATACAAAACTACCAGCTGGAAAAACGGTACTTCACCAAACCAGGAAACATTATTTGGGTAGTGCTTAATGTATCCATAGTGCTGGGGCAGGGTGGCGAGCCTTTATATTTTGTATCGCAAATAAAGGATATTACGGAGCAAAAAAAAGCCGAAGAAGCCTTACGCCAAAGCGAACGCAGATGGGTATTTGCATCAGAGGGCACTGGTGGGGGACTTTGGGACTGGGATATCAAAAATAGCACCATCTACCATTCGCAACAATGCATGCGCATGATAGGGATGGAAAATGACGATTTTGGGAATAAGCTTGGCGACTGGACAAGCCGTGTACACCCCGCCGACAAGGCAAAGTACATTGCCGATTTACAAGCCCACCTGCGCGGCGAAACCGATATGTACACCAACCAGCATCGGGTTTTGTGTAAGGACAATACCTATAAATGGATACTTGACCGCGGCAGGGTTATGGAATACGATAACCAAAACAAGCCGCTCCGTGTAATAGGCACCCATACCGATATTACCGACCAAAAAAACAAGGAAGAGCAGTTGCGCAGTACCTTAGATATGGTGAGCGGGCAAAACAACCGGCTGCTGAACTTCGCCTACATCGTATCGCACAATTTGCGTACGCACTCCAGCAATTTTAAAATGATAATGGATGTACTGGAGGACCCTACCACCGAGGAAGAAGAAAAGCAGGAACTGGCAGGCCACCTGGTAAAGGTATCAGAACAATTAAACGAAACCATTGCCAATTTAAACGAGGTGGTTTCCATACAAACCAATATTGATATCCAAACGCGGGAACTTAACCTCCGCACCTATGTTGAAAAAGCGATCGAACTACTGAGTAACGACATTGCTATGTGGAAAGTGGAGGTAGACAACCGTATCCCGCATGATTGTATACTAACCTACAGCCCCGCGTACCTGGAGAGCATCATACTTAACCTGATAAGCAATGGCATAAAATACCGTTCGCTAACGGCCGCACCTAAAATTATTATCGATTATTTTAAAGATGCTCATGGCACGTGTGGCTTTACCGTTGCCGACAATGGTATAGGAATCAACCTGGAAAAGCATGGCGAAGACTTGTTTGGCATGTACAAAACCTTCAATGGCAACCGAGATGCGCGTGGCATGGGCCTGTTTATCACCAAAAACCAGGTAGAGGCCTGCGGCGGTAAAATTGAGGTAGCAAGCCGCCTTGGAAAAGGAACCACTTTTACCGTACACCTTACCTGATTAGCCGATAAGCTTTCTTAATATATCATCAGCTGCTAACTTTTCCTGTTCGCCGCTTTGCATGTTTTTAAAAGTAAGCAGCCCGCTTTGCATTTCATCGCTGCCAACAAGGACCGTAAAAGGTATCTGCTTATTGTTAGCATACTCCATCTGCTTTTTCACTTTGGCGCCTGCGGGGTACAGCTCTGCACTAATATTACTATCGCGTAGCTTTTGCAATAATGGCAAGGCATAAAGTTCGCCCTGTGCATCGAAGCAAATAATTAGCACCTGCGTGCTTTGCTCGGCCGATGCCGGGAAGAGGTTTAATTCGTCGAGCACATCATAAATACGGTCGGCACCGAAGGAGATACCTGCCCCGGTTAAACCCTTTAAGCCGAACATACCGGTAAGGTCATCATACCTGCCGCCGCCGCCGATGCTGCCCATTGCCACCTCGTTGGTTTTTACTTCGAATATGGCACCGGTGTAATAATTTAAACCGCGGGCAAGGGTAATATCCAGTTCCAGCGTAGCCCTTTTTAGCGGGGTGTATTTTAAATAATTAAATACGGTTTCTAATTCATCGCAACCTTGCAAGCCAATCTCAGAAGTTTGCAATGCTTCGCGAAGCTTCTGCAATTTCTCTTCATTTGTTCCTTCCAGCAGGATAACCGGCTTTAATTTATCAATATCAGCATCGGTGAAGCCGCGCTCTAACAGTTCTTTTATAACGCCATCCAAGCCAATTTTATCCAGCTTATCAATGGCTACCGTAAGGTCAATTATACTATCGTATTTATTTATAACTTGCGCTATACCCGATAGTATTTTTCTATTATTAATTTTTATAGTGAAATCCTTTAACCCTAACAAGCTCAAAGCTTCATCATATATCATTACAAATTCAGCCTCGTTTAGTAAGGAAGCAGAGCCTACCACATCGGCATCGCACTGGTAAAACTCGCGGTAGCGGCCTTTCTGCGGCCTGTCGGCGCGCCACACCGGCTGCACCTGGAAACGCTTAAACGGAAAGGTAATTTCGTTTTGGTGTTGCACTACGTACCGGGCAAAGGGCACAGTGAGGTCGTAGCGAAGGGCTTTTTCGGAGATGGAGCCGGTTAGGAGGTTAGAGTTGCGTTCGGCCAACTGTTTCTCATCCGCCTTAGCTAAATAATCACCGCTATTCAGCACTTTAAATATCAGCTTATCCCCTTCATCGCCATACTTACCGGTAAGGGTGCTCAGGTTCTCCATGGTGGGCGTTTCTATCTGTAGGTAGCCATACTTGCGGAAAACGCTTTTAATGGTATCGAAGATAAAATTGCGCTTTGCCATTTCGGCGGGAGAAAAATCGCGGGTGCCTTTGGGTACGGATGGTTTGATGGATGCCATGGCGCAAATGTACAAAAAACAGCATTATGGCTAATGCCTATAACAACAAAGCCCTCCCGAATAACCGGGAGGGCCTGCCTCAAAACTATTACTGATCTTTCTTATTAAGCTTATTGTGCGCTACGTGCCTGGTTTTTCATTTGCTCGTTGGCTACAATTACTATCTCTACACGGCGGTTTTGTGCACGGCCATCTACAGTAGTATTAGCTGCAATCGGCTCGGTTTCGCCTTTACCCGATGTAGTTAAACGCGAGTTGGCAACATTGCCTGCCGCAATAAATGCTTTTACGGCTTCGGCACGGCGGATAGATAGGTCCATATTGTGTGCATCGCTACCGGTATCGTCGGTATGGCCTACAATCAAGATGTTGGTTTGCGGGTTGTTTACCAATGAGGTAGAAAGGTTTTGCAAATTTGTACGTGCCGCGGCTTTAAGGGCCGATTGGTCGGTATCAAACAGTATACCCGAATCAAATTTCACTAATATACCTTCGCCTTCGCGGATAACGGTAGCACCCGGTACGGTTTGTTTTATTTCGGCAGCCTGCCTATCCATATTACGGCCAATGAAAGCACCTGCGGTACCACCTACAGCACCGCCTATAATAGCGCCTAAAGCGGTATTGCCCGCAGCCTTGCCAATAATTGCACCTATTGTACCGCCGGCACCTGCACCAATGGCAGCACCCTTTTGTGTTTTAGTAAGTGAATTACAGCCGGCGCCTAAAACGCCTAATGTAGCTATCGCAATGCTGAAAGTAGCTATCTTTAATTTTAAAGTCTTCATGATATTATGTTGTGTGTTTATACGTGAACATTTGCAAAGTAAATGCCAAAATATACAAAGCCAAACTATTGCCCTATATTCTATACCAACATTAAAAAACAATAGTGTAACAACATTTTTTTAATGCTTAGGAAATGAAATTGGAGGAAATGGCAGGCACATATTTAAAAAGCTGCCACCGCTGACTGCAATTTAGTACAGCCCTTAGCCAAAATGGCTATTATTTGATGAGTTTTGCCGGAATGATAAGCGTAAAAGTGCTGCCTGCACCCTGCTCTGAACGCACCTGTAGCTCTATCTCATGAAAGGCCGCTATCGATTTTACAATCGGCAGCCCCAGCCCAAAGCTATCCTGTTTTAGCGATTGCTTTATCTTCTTAAACCTATCAAAAATAAAAGGCAATTGTTCGTCAGCAATGCCTATGCCGGTATCGTTTATATTAATAACGTAATAGTTTTTCACCTTTTCGCCGGTTATGATGATAGAGCCATCCGGCCGATTGTATTTAATGGCGTTATTTACCAGGTTAAACAACAAATTAAACAGCAGGAACTTATTTACATTTTGCAATACCACATCCTCGCTTAATGCCAGGGCGTAACCTATATTTTTCTCCTGCAGGCGGATGGATATTTCCTCGTACATATCCTGCAGCATCTCGGTAAGCGATATTTCGTCCTCCTTTAAAAACTGCTCGTTTTCTATTTGCGATATCAGCAATAAGGTTTTGGTGATGCTTTTTAAACGGTTCAATATTTTCTGCATCTCCATCATGCGCACTTTCATTTCGTCGCCAATATCTTCCTGCTGAAACATGTTCTCTATTTTGGATTGCAGGATAGATATCGGGGTCATCAACTCGTGCGATGCATTAGAAATAAACTCCCGCTCTTTCTGAAAAGCGTGTTCGATGGTCTCGATCATCTTATGGATGCTGAGATCAAGATGCTGGAAATCAGACGTGCTGGTTTTTACCTGCGTATAAGAAGTAAAACTCGGAAACTTTGTACCAACCAACTTGGTACGTATGATACGGCTAAGCGGGGCCAGGATATAATTAGAGTAAACCTGATCGGCCAGGATGGTTAAAAGGATCATGCCCAGCAATATCAAAAAGGCAATATTTTGCAGCGGGCCGGTGGTGTCGTCTATCGTCTCGGTACTTTTGCCAATCTCCAGCAAGTAGTTTTTTTTTCCGGCCACAAACGTATGGCTCAGGATGCGGTAGTCAATAGTATCGCGCTCCACTGCCCTCTTCTCATTTTGAATGGTGTCGGCGTAATACTCGGGCTCCACCTCATCCAGGCTAATGTACTCCTCTTTCAGCGGCAGGTAGCTGCCGTAGCTTTGCCCGTCTTCTATATAGCTTTGAATGCCTTTCTCTCTTACGATCTGTAGCAGCTTATCCTTTTGCTTAATAAGGCGTTCGTCGGTATAATTACGGTTTATGCTTTCGATAATGGAGGGCAGCAGCAACACAAAAAGGGTTACAATAACCAGTTTTGATATGGCATTAAACAGCGTTAATTTGGTTTTAAGCTTCAATACTTAAACGTTTGTTTTTATACGGTAACCCAGGCCGCGCACGGTTTCCAGCCAGTCGGTACCGGCAAAGGCGCTTAACTTTTTGCGTATGTTTTTTATGTGCGCGTCAATAAAATTGGAGTCGTAATCATCATTCACCACACTGCCCCATATATGCTCGCTTAGTTGTGCCCGGGTTAAGGTGCGGTTTTTATGCAGGATAAGGTATGCTATCAAGTCGAACTCCTTTTTGGTGATAGCGCTTACCGTATTGCTCATGTAAGTTATGGTACGGTCGGTAAGGTTCACCAGGAAACCATCAAGGTCTACCGTTTGGTTCACCAGCCCAAACTTGCGACGGGTTATGGCCTGCATTCGGCTTTGCAGCTCCAGCAACGAAAATGGCTTCGCCAAGTAGTCATCTGCCCCCAGGTCCAGCCCTCGTATGCGATCGTAAACTTCGGCTCGTGCGGTAAGGATGATACAGGCTGCTTCCGGCCGGCTTTTTTTGGCTTCCTTTAGCAGGTCTAAGCCATCGTAATCGGGCAGCCCAAGGTCTATCAGTATAAAATCGTAAAGGTTTACGGCTATCTTTTCGGATGCTGAGGCGCCATTAAAGCATACCTCGCATATATAATTGTTTTTTGATAAAAACAGTTCCAGTTCGTAGGCGAGCGCCTTTTCATCCTCTATAATTAAAACATTCATCCGGCATCAATAAAAAACGTAATAAAATGTTAAGTTATAAAAAGATTCGCGCCGGTTAAGCAAAGCGCCCTCCACATTCACCGGCATCGAGTACCGGTACGCAAACTCCAAAGTATAATGTGGCCTATTATATGATATAGGCACTTTAAAGCTATAATTAAGCATGGTAAACTTAGCGTTTGCCCTGGCACCCAGCCCGTTCTCGTTACGGATATATATATTATTGGCTTCCAACTGGTATTTATGGTCGATAGAATAGCGTTGCACAAAGTTCTGCGTGCCCACTATAAAATTGAACGATGGGTTTATGGACAGGTAATCCTGGTCGTCAAAAATACTCCAGCTGCTCTCCCAATATTTAGAGTTGCTGATGGTTGCAAAAATATCGTACGATTTCCCAAAAAGGTAATCGCCTATCACACTTGTTTTAAACGGCCCCCAATCGTAGGAGTTTTTAAAGTTGATATCATTTGAGGACGCCGATTTTATGATTACCGACTGGTCGTTAAAAATAAACCTGGTATAACTGATGGTGCCTGTAAACTTTTTAGACAGGCGGTAATAATACCCTCCCCCCACGTCAATCTCATCCACAACGGGCTTGTAACCAAGCACTTTTAAGGCCGATCCGTATACAAAAAAGCCCGATTTATAGTTTACCACCATATCCGCCGCCATAAACGGGTATTTATTGGGGCCTGTACGCCCAAAAAACAAAGCATCGCTACCATAATTTATCCCCGCCGAAAGCGAGTTTTTCTTAACCGGCGCGGTAGTATCCGCAGCTGCCTTGGCAACAACGGTATCTGTATCGGCAACTATGCGGGTATTGGGGGCATATAAAAGCACAGGCTTAGCCCCAGCCTTGCTTAAAGCGCTGCAACTCACTATAAAAACCAATATGCCCAGGTATCTCATTAACAAAACGCTGTAAACTTAATACTAATTATTATTTCTCCTCGGTATTTCGGGTGGCCGCTCCATACCATCCGGCCGGCGCTGCCGTTTAGGTTTAGCTTTTGGCTTACCGGTTGCCGGGTCTATTTCCTCCACTTTCTCGGGCTTTGGCTGTTTTTTTGCCTTGGCCACTTCCTTAACTTTCTTTTTATCTTCCTCCTGCTGGCGCTGTTTAGCTTTGGCAGTAGTATCATGTTGCTGTAACGCCGGGCGCGCAGCCATGCGTATAGTGTAGCCGTAAAAAATTTTGGTATTAACGGTATTGGTATTTGCAGATAAAAGGCGTGGTGCGGATATCATTAAGAGTACAATATACAAAAACCACTTTATCATTTCAGGAGGCAAACAAATGCTTTACTATAAACGCAAACAAAAGCCCTGTGGCCAATGTGTGCACTATTAGTTATTGGACGAAAATTTACTTATAAAGGCTTGGTTGTAATATTGGTAAATATATAAATAGCAGCATAAACAGCCAAGTGCCTATACCATTAATTTAATATCTTTTGAGGTATAGATACGCGCATGGTCGTCAATAATGATGCAGGCCATTTGATTAAGTTTATTTATTAAATACAGCCCTGCATTTATCCCCATTGCAATAATAGGCGTAGCCATTGCATCGGCAAGTTCGGCGCCGGGTGTAATAATGCTTACGCTTTTTATTTTGCTAACCGGGAAACCGCTCTCCGGGTCGATAGTGCCGACTGGTTTGTTGCTTGCGATAGCGGTAAGTTTTTCGGAATTGAAGGAGGTAGCAATAGCCATATTGCTGATGTTTACATCGGCAAAGGGTTGCCCAACCTGCGAGGGATCGGCAGTACCGATAGTCCATGGGGTATTATCGGGCTGCAGGCCCCAACTCAACAGGTCGCCTCCGGCGTTTATAACGCCGCTGCCTACTCCCTGCATCTGTAAAATATATTTAGCCCTGTCGGCAGCGTAGCCACGGCTTATGGCCCCTAAGCCAATACGCATCCCCTTGTTTTTTAAAAAAACGGTTTGTTTTGCGGCGTCAAGCACAACGTTTTTATAGTTGGTAAGGTTTAGTTTGCGTTTAGCTGCTTTTGTATCGGTATCAACAATTTGGGTAGCAGGATAGGTGATATCAAAGGTGCCGTGGGTAAGGTCGGATATTTGCAGCGCCCTATCAACCAGTTTAAAAATTTCGGCATCTACCCGCACCGGGCGAATGCCTGCATTACGGTTTATCTCGTTCAGCTTGCTGTCCTCTGTAAAGGTGCTCAACAGCTTTTCCACACGGGTTATTTCATTAACGGCATCGTCTATGCGTTCATCAGCCCAGGCGGCATTGTCAGCAACCAGGCTTATCCCAAACCTGTTACCCATTAAACATGTTTCGCGTGCAAAAACCGCGCTATTCCCTGTTAAGTTTTTTACTGCAAGCATACGCTTTAAAATTATGTACAGTTAAAATAAATTACAGCAGGCAAAAAAAACATGGATGCTGTACGCTAAGGTTGTAAAAGTAGCAGGGCATTATGAAATTGAGATGAAATGCTAATAAGTGGTATTAATATATTATTTTGCAGGCGTTATATATATAAATATTTCAATATGCGATATATATGATCCCCCCAATTAAATAAATTATTAACTGCCGTATACTGCGGACTACCCCTGTATGAAAAAAATTGCACTGCTTGTACCCCTTTTATTAGCGTTTAAATGCGTTTGGGCCCAAAGCAATAATAAATTTGAGCTTAACGGGCTGTATGGCTTAAGCACATTTACTGCCGAGTTTTATAAAACCCCGGGGCACCTGGGCGGTGCCGAAGCAGCCTATCATTTTGATATGGGGAATAACAAGGCCCCCTACATCCGCTTGCTAAATGTGCAGGCTATTGATGTGGTTGCCGGGTTTCGCAGTTTTAATAATGTAAGTGTAATAGATAGCAACAATGCGGTAACCCACCCTATAGGGCGTGTTTACTCTTTATTGGGGCGGTTAGAATTCCCCATTGCTAAAATAGGCGGCACACGCCTGGTTTTTGCGCCGGCGCTTGGCTTCGCCTACGCCACGGGCACCTATTTTAGCAATGGCAATCCGCTTATTGGCAGCCACATTAATTTGGCCACCCAGGCCGGCTTGTTTATTACTTCGCCATTAAGCAACACGCTAACATTAAAAGGCGGGATAGATATTTTTCATTACTCCAATGGTGCTGTGCGGGTGCCCAATAATGGGGTAAACACTGTAGAAACATCATTGGGCCTAATTAAAACTTTAAATACACCTGGGCCGCCAACCAGCAGCAAAGCCCTTAGCACATTTTATAAGCACTCTTTTGAGATCGGGTTTGATGTAGGCCGCAGGGGCGTACAAAAAGCTGAAGGGGGATTGTATAAAACAGGCTTTTCGGCAGCTTACAATTATAGGCTAAGCCCCGTTTTGAGTTTAAAAGCCGGGGGCGATGCTGTTTACTACTTTACGCTTTACCATCCTGATAACGACCCCAAAACCAACTTAGAGCCTACTTATCAATACCACGGAACATCGTTTGACAGGTGGAGGTATGGCCTTAGCATTGGTGCCGACCTTTGGCTGGGCCGCCTGGCCATTATGGCTAATTATGGCTATTACCTGCACTACAAAAGCACAACCGAAATTAATAAATACTGGACACCCGGCGTAAAATACTATGTGCTACCCTGGATGGCTGTGCAGGTTAAGGCCTACATACACAACAGCGATTGCGATTACCTGGGTGGCGGCTTAATTTTCCGCGCGCATTAAGCGGCGGTGCCTTCTTTTAACCGTTCGGCGTTCTCTGCAAATTGCAGCGCTTCCATAATTTCCTGCAGGTCGCCGTTCATTACGCCGGTTAGGTTGTATATGGTTAAGCCTATCCGGTGCTCGGTTAAGCGCCCTTGCGGGTAGTTGTACGTACGCACTTTGGCGCTTCTATCGCCGGTTGCCACCATTGTTTTACGCCTTTTCGAGGTTTCCTCCAGGTGCTTTTGCAGCTCCATTTCGTATACGCGCGAACGTAATACGCCTAAAGCCTTATCGTAGTTTTTTAATTGCGATTTCTGATCCTGGCACTGCGCTACAATACCGGTAGGTATGTGCGTTAAACGCACCGCAGAATAGGTTGTATTTACCGATTGCCCACCCGGGCCTGATGCGCAGAACAGATCCTTGCGGATATCGCTCACCTGCAAATCAATATCAAATTCATCAACCTCGGGCAATACTACTACAGATGCAGCTGATGTATGCACGCGGCCCTGGGTTTCGGTATCAGGCACGCGCTGTACCCGGTGCACACCGCTTTCGTATTTAAAGTTGCCGTAAGCGTCCTCTGCATTTACGTTGAAAACAATCTCTTTGTATCCGCCCGATGTACCTTCGGTATAATCAACCAGTTCGGTTTTCCAGCCGCGTTTTTCGCAGTAGCGCATATACATGCGGTAAAGGTCGCCGGCAAAAAGGGATGCTTCATCTCCGCCTGTACCGCCACGGATCTCGATAATGGCGTTCTTAGAATCTTCAGGGTCTTTTGGTATCAGCATCAAACGGATAACTTCTTCCATTTCATCCTGCTTTGTCAACAGCTCATCCAATTCCATTTTAGCCATCTCGCGGAACTCGTCGTCCTTCTCGGTAGCCAAAATTTCTTTATTGGTATCTATATTGCTCATAATGTTGCGGTATATATTATACTGGTCAACAATTTTAGCAAGGTCTTTATATTCCTTATTCAACTGGGCAAAACGCTTCATGTCGCTCATCGCGTCGGGGCTGCTTAGCTCAGCTTCTACCGCTTTCCAGCGTTGGTATATTAATTCTAATTTCTCTAACATCTTATTTCGAAAATCAAGTGCAGTGCCAATTGGTTATGCCAGCCCCGCTTTTTATTACAAGCCTTTTGCCCTATCCCGCACGCCACCAAAAAGGCTTTCCATTCCAATCGGGTTTAGTTTACGCGGTGTATTGCAAAAAACATGCAAAAATACGGAAATTTAAGGATATAATTTATTCAGCCGATTGTAAATAGAATGGGGAGCCTAAGCTACTCTTCGGCTCCCTTAAAATACTTCAGCTCCAGCGTATTCCCGTCGAAAATGGCGTAGGTAAAAAAGCCTATCCAATCGCCAAGGTTTATGTAGCGGCTGTTGCCGGTAAGCTGTATATCAAGCGGTTTATGCCGGTGCCCGTATATCATATAGTCGTAATACTGCGTTTGCAGCAACTCGTTAGAGTATATTTCTATCCACTCCTTTGGGTGCAGCTTTTCTTCTCCTATCCGTGCGTTAACCTGTTTGCTATTGTGCGACCAGGCGTTGGCCAAGCCAATGCCCAAATTTGGGTGCAGCCTTGCAAAAAGCCATTGGCATAGCTTACTGCGGAATATCTTTTTCAGGAATTTGTACTTGTTATCGCCGGGGCCAAGCCCGTCGCCGTGGTGCAGGTAAAATTTTTTTCCGCCACGCTCTATAACCAACTCGTTTGATATAATGGTGGCGTTCAGTTCGGTTTTAAAGTAATCAAACATCCACATATCGTGGTTGCCTTTAAACAGGTAAAGCTTTACGCCTGCATCTGCCAATTGCGCCAGTTTCCCTAAGAAGCGGACGTAGCCTTTTGGTACCACCGTTTTGTACTCGAACCAAAAATCGAACACATCACCCATCAAAAACAGCTCGGCAACATCATCCTTAATGCTATCCAGCCAAAGGATAAAGCGGTCTTCGCGCCCGCGCGATGAGGCATGCCCGCCCGCACCTAAATGGATATCAGAAGCAAAATAGAGGTTTTTACCGCTTGGCATATTCACCAAAAATACGGCAATAATCCAAAGCAGCAAATTCCATTTGGGCTGCGCTAATAGTTATTGGCATTCAGCGGCGGCATATTTTGTATACGCTTTGCAAAATACACGTCCCAGCTATGCTGCTGTTGCTTATTGGTACTGTGTTCGGTATCGTCGTCGTAATCGATATTCAGCTGCTTATACTTGGCATCAATCCTGTTGAAAATAGCCATGGCCTCGTTTTGATAATTGGCGCTGAAGCGGGTGCGGTTTACCTCCCGCAAAACTTCCTGCTGCTCCAGGTAGGCAATATTGTAATGCCCCTGTTCATGCTTTAAGATCTCTGCCAGGGCCAATTGCGAGGTGACACGCGAGCGGTCTATCCACGAGCGGTTGTTGTTCATGCTCAACCGCACATTAAAATGCAGGATGTATTCGCCATCGGCACGCGATGCCTGGAAACGAAAATCGATAGTACAATTGGTGTAAGCCACCACGCCGCGGTTGTTGGCACGTGGGTAACCCTGAAAATCATCCGCCGTTAATTGCCTGAATGGCTGGGCAAAAAGCGTGGACGAAGCAAGCAGCAACAACACAGATACCGTGCCTGCACGTAATAGTTTAAATATCATCCAGAAGGGGTTAAAAAGTAAATTATTACTTTTTGACTTTATCCGGCTGCAGAAGGTTTAATGCCATCATTTCTTTCATGGTGTGCTCCATCCCCGCGGTAGAACCATCCAGGAAAATAACGTTGCCTTTAGAATTTTCGGCGAAGTGTTTGATAGATTCCGTCCACATGGTAAACAGGATAACCGACGTATCCATATTGGCACCCTGCATTTCTTTGGCGGCCATAGTCATACCCTTGGCCACTTCCTCGCGGAATAAGGCAATACCCTGCCCGCGCAACTGTGCCGCCTGGCGCTCGGCCTCGGCAGATATTTTTATAGCGTTACCATCCGCTTCGGCTGCTTTTGTTTTAGTAATTAATAATGCCTGGCCCTCGTTTTCGGCAGCGGCTTTCAGGTTATTTGATGCAACTACCTGACTCATGGATTTCATGATGACATCATCAAAAGTGATATCATTCAATTGAAGGTCCTGCAAGTGGTAACCCCATCCTTCCAGTACGGTATCCAGTTGCTCTTTTACGTGCTCTACAATATCGCGGCGCAGTATCAGCACCTCGCTTTGGCGTTTGGTGGCCACGAAGGCGCGGATAGAGCCCTCTACGGTGCGGATAAGGGCTTGCATCAGGTTACGCTCGTCCACAAATTTAAAGGCAACGTTTTTTATGGCCTCTTCGGATTGATCCAGCACCGAATACAGCAGCATTGCTTTAAAATAAACGTTTGCCTGGTCGAACGTTACCGCCTGAAACTCCAGCTCTACCGAGCGGTTCTGGATAGATATTTTGGAATAAATGCTTTCTATCAATGGGATTTTAAAATTCAATCCCGGTGTTAATATGCGCCGATACTTGCCAAAGATGGTGATTACAGCAATTGTGCCCTGCTTAACGGTTACAAACGACGAGAAAACAACTATTATTAGAAAAAAGACGATTACATAAAAGGCAATAGATGATGATTCCATTTGGCGTTATAATTTGAATAAATATAGGCTTATTTATTTTAGGCGCAAGTAGAATTTTAGAAGGATAGATACTTATTCATCACGTCATTGCTGTAAAGGTCAGATAATTCGGTAACAGAATTAGCTTTATATAAC